>WQSV01000095.1 GCA_009787685.1 Bacillota bacterium | reverse complement strand
CGGCCCCCATCTCCGCCGCCACCCCCAAAAAGCGATATATCCCCAGATGATGCCGAAAAGTCAACTCGATAGGCAATAGCTGCCGCACCTCCGTTTCCACCTCGTCCACCTCGTCTTGTTGAATTGATAACATCAGCAATGTAGGAATTGTTGTTATCACCTCTTCCCCCGTCTCCTCCATTCCCTCCGCGAACTATCAAATTTCCTCCACCGATGATTACCAATGTGTGGCGAGAAGTCATGTCAATTCCAACTCCACCATTTCCTCCAGATTGTCCGCCTTGATTTGAGTTTCCATTCATGCCAATAATCCCAACCCCACCAGATACTGAACTGCTCCCTATTAGAGCAATCGTCACAGTGTGAGGAGTTGAATTAGTTCCAGAATGACGTATTCCACTAGTTCCTTGATTTGCAGCGAAATTAATGTTTTGGAGCGTTATTCTGAGGTCTTTCTCTCGCGGTTGGATAACGATATTTGTGGTGTGGGTCACGTTTGGATTTCCAATAATAGTGAAATTCATCACATCTTCAAATATTCCAATAGGAGGAATAATAAGATTACTTCCTTCTTCTCCAATCAATCGAGAAAAATCTCTCACAACAACGCTTGAGTCTGGAATAGGCAAATATCTGTGGAAATTTTCGTCAAAAACGATTTCTGAGCCGTCTATTGGGGAGTTATCAAAAAGTCCATCAGCAGAAAATTCAAAGCGAGGTCTAATTTGCGAGCGCGCGGCGACAACAGGCTCAATACCCAACACCTCTTGATTGTCAATGGTTGTTGAAACAATCAAATAGACATCGACAGTTGCATATAACGCTAGGCGATATGTTCCAGCTGGCTCATTGTTGTTTCCAACTGTGAAAGCTATTGTCACTTCGTCTGCTGTTGATATTATTTGAGAAGTTGATGTTTCTATTGATCTCGTTGTTGTGTTCGCATTCGTTAATGAACTTGTCCATGACCTCCCTAGAGATAGTGAAACTGGAGAGACACTTGCTCCAGCTGTGATGCTTGTTGTTTGGGATTGGGTGCATGAGACCTTCACACTGTTGCTCACAGTTCGCGTCACAGATGTTGTGATTGTGCTTGAATTCACTGTTGTTCGAGAAAATGACACTGGCGTCATTCCATTAAAAGGAACTTCCGCGACAGTTGATAAAAGCATGTTTTCAATATGACCAACATCAATGATGAAAAAATTACTCACCCCGTCGGTGAAATATTCAATGATAGCAGGCTCGTCTAACGAAGTTGCAGTTGGCACCGCCCTTAATGCGTCATTAAAATCTGGTGTCCTCTCACCTCTTTCAAACCAGTGGCAAGCACTCAAAAGCACTGCCCCAAACACCCCAAAAGTGATGAACATGAGAGCAAAAAACACTGTTCTGCGTTTTGTTAGTTTTTTCATTTTTTTCTCCTTTGCGTCTATGACGCTTCTGTCACAATCATATTGTGAAAATTTATCACTTCATTAATAACTGTTATTTTTCAAGGTTAAATTGCTTGATTAATGATTGTTCTTTATTTGATTGTCATGAGTTTTCCTTTTTCTTTCACTATGTCCTGCAATTCGTCATAGAGCAAAATTGCATTTTCTGAAGCATTTTTGGAAAGCCCTATGTAGATATCATTTCTGTAGGCGCACTTTTCAAAATTGTTGCCAAATTTTTTCATGAACGGAAAATTTAAAATTTGTCCTCCAAAAAGCCCACTTTCTCCAATGCCAAACCAAAGCCCATTGTCGACTCCTTGTTCAAGAACTTTAAAAGTAATTAATGACCCAGCTCCTTTAGTTGGGGTTTCTTTCCAAAATCTGCTATCTGCACTCGGCAAACATTCTTTGATTTTTTTCGCGACCTCTTCCACTGCAAAACCGCTTCGCTCAACATGTTCTTTCATGTCTTGAATGCAGAATTTTTCTTCTTTTTTTGACATAAAAAATCTCCTTGAATTTACTTTGTGTTGCGCTGATTTAGAGTGTTTTCTGTTTTAGTCACCACCCCCCAATCAACAGGTGGTCACAGAGATAGGAATCGCTTAACGCTTTGTGTTGAGCGATTCCTATCTCTGTGACCAGTTTCATAAAAAACTACTACTTAATTCGATTCTTACCTTACCTTTCACGGATAAAAACGTATTTTAAAAAGTTCTTTGATGGAAAAACACTGACTAGCTTCCAGCCTTCTGCTCCAAGTTCATTTAGTTGCTTTTCTTGTTTTGCATCGCTGTCAGTGAATATTCCAACTTTAACAACAACAACTTTGTATTCATATTGTGTCATGTCATCATCCTCCTTTGCATCATTAGTGGTGCTATTTGTTTGTATTTTTTTGCAGTTATCCACAATTGTTTCCAAAAGAAAATTTTTTGGGAAATTTTCTTTTTAAGATATCCACAAAGACAGTATATTCTTTCTTTCTTTCTTTCTTTGTAAAGCGTATGTGTGCTGTTTGATGCTGGTAATTTGTGGAAATTTTTATGATTTGTCGGCATTTCTTGAAAAAGTTATCCACAATTTTTTGATGTAAGTTGAGATAAAAGCTAATGGTTCAAAAAAAATATCCACAAAAAAACGTCTTTTTGCGCTTCGCTGAAACCTTCGCAAACGCTCAAAATGAAAAAAACCTCTATGTTACTGAATTGGTGAAATTTCTTGTCGCGCGTCAATATCTTGTTTTATTAATGAAAAATGAAATAGTTTAATGCAATCAATAAAGTCCAATTAAAAAAGGCGAGACAATGCTCGCCTTTTTGCTTTAAAGTTGGATTTTGTTTTTTCCTTTGTTGAGTTTGACTTGTTTCATGATTGAGCCTTTTTCTGGGATTAGGACATAAGCCTCACATGATGATTTCAAGACTATCATTACTTCGCCTTTGTTATAATGCCCCTTTAATGTTCCGCTTGGAACTGCAACGGTGAACTCAATTCCATCAAACGAAAAATCTGGAGTGATGAAAACTTTGCCTTCACGGAATTCAACTCCTGCGATATGACGATAAAAATTTGTTGCAACTCCCGCTGAGTTTGCATAGCAAATACTTCCCGAGAAGAAATCTTCATTCAAACATTTTTCCTCATTGTCAATCATTGCATGAAATCTGCCGAGCAATCTCTTGACTGCTTTTTGTTTTGCGCCCACCGTCATCAATGCATCAATGACATAGTTTTCAAATGTTGGAGATGCTGTTTGGACAGATGAGAGCAATGTGATTAGGCACGTTCTGTGTTCAAAACTTGCAAGCCCAGAGATGACCGCCCATGCGTTTGCTCTTTCATCATAATTTTCCGTTGAAGAATATCCTCTTCCTTTGAAGAAAGTTAATTCAAAGTTATTTTTGAGCATGTCGCGCTTTCTTGCGATTTCTCCATTCTCTCTTTCTCCGCAACTAAATTGAGCCGCAAGATAGAAATTGATTGCTGAATAGAAAACCGAGTTCAAGAGAACGAGTTCATCAACGTTGTAGAAATAGTCTGTTTCTTTGTGGTCATTTGGAAGTTGAGCAATGCCTTTTTCGTCGACTTGAACACTGTTGATTAAGTCAAGCATTTGTGGCAAGCATTTTTTAAGCGTTTGAACATCGTTTGTTTTTCCAAAGTAAGCTGAAATCGCACCGCGATTGCTGATTGCAATCAAAGACATTATGAGAGATTTCCCCTCTTTCAAAAGTTTTGAAATAAGCATGTCTTCAATACATTTTTTTGTCAAACTCAAAGAGGTGTCAGAAAGTGCATAAGACGCGAGTTGTGCGGCTGCTGAAAAGTCTCCGAGAACATTTTTTGATGCACGCTCAGGGGTTCTTGAATAAATTGAGCGCATGTTTGCAATCAATGTTTCAACTGCCTTTTCCGACAAAACTTCAACTTCTTTTCCGATTTTCGAAATTTCTCCAACGATGTCTTCTTGCTCGTCGTGTTTTAGGTCGAATTCTGTTGTTCTGAATTGAATTGAAGAAATTTTGACACTGAGTGGTGCTTTGACTATTAGTTTTGTTCCAACTAGTGGCATAACACTCTCATAAGTTTGGTTTCCGTCTTTGCAAATATAGTCAAGGGTTCGATTGGTGTGAACCCCTCCTCTGATATCATAAGAACGATATCTGTCGGTTTTGATTTCAACAACCGCTTGCCCCGACGATGCGTTGCACGAAATAATTGGGACAGCATGATAGTAGCCATCGAGACAATAAGTGTAGGTCACTTCGTTTTTGTCAACCTCTTTTGCAATTCTCTTTCCTTTTATTGGGTTCGAAACTTTAAAGAGAGGTATTTTTCTTGGCTCAAGATCAAAATAGTAGCCCGAGCCATATGCACCATATTCTTTTGCTGGAACGAAGATGCTAGCACCATATGCTGCTTCAAAAACATGGTCGATTTGACCTTCAAGAGTTGCGTCATAGGTCAATTTGTCACCCTCAATTTTGTGGGCATTTGTTCGATAAACAGTGAACGATGCGTTTGAGTAGATGTCGAGTTCACTGCACTCAAGAATCATTCCACTTGTGAAAAACGATTCTGTCTTAACGCAAATCATACCAATGACATTTTCGCCTTTTGCCAAATAGGGCGCGATATCTATTGTGTCGAAATAACCATAATTTGAACCAACTGATGGAGTTAATGCCCCATCATAGACGATTAATTTATTGTTAACATACATGTGATAAAAACCACAAACCCCGATGCTCACTTTTGCTTCTTTTGGTTTTTTTTCGAGAGTGAACTTTCTTCTGAACATGACAAAGTCTTCTCGTCGACTGTTGTCTTCCGCCCAAATCCATGATGCTTTTTTAAAAACGTTGCATTCTTTTGAGGTTGTCCTTCCGATTGATTGAGAGAACTGTGGCGGTGGTGGTGTTTGAGGAGTTGACATTTGTGGTTCGATAGTTTGTGATTGTGGGATTGACATTTGAGGCTCAATATCTTGCGAATGAGGAGCTGACATTTGGGTCTCAATGATTTGCGAAGTGGGAATTGAGGCAATCGGCTCAAAAGTTTGGGGACGAAGTTCTGAATTTTCAGCGAAATAGGGCGAAATACTATCCCTGCTTTCAATTTCTGTCTCAACAGACTCAACAACAACATCACTCTCAATTTCACAATCGTTGTTCATTGTGATTTGTTCTTTGTTCATTGAATAGTTGTTCATTGAATTCAAGTCTTCTTCAAGAAGCTGTTCATCAACAACTACGCCTTCGGGACAAGTTTCAAGAATAGTTTTTATTTCATTTTCTAACAACTCTTTTTCTGTTTCAATTTCAACAAGAAAATCGTCTTGAGTTTTTGTTTCAAAATTATTATCAAATCCCGCGACTTGAAATTCGTTTTCAATCTCGGTTTTAACTTTTTCTTTTATGAGGTCTCCCTTTATGTCAAAATCATCTCTGATGCTCATAGTGGCCTCTCCTTTTTAATGTGAAAATAGAAGTGAGCAATGAATAACGATAGTGAATGTCAAAATTTGTTTTTGCGCTTTTGAAGAAAGTGCAAGATTAATTTCAACCATCGCTATTCACTATTCGTTATTCATTATTCACTAAGAAAATTTATTTCTTTTTCGGCGTCGGTTCTTCTGCCAGCTTTTGTTTTGGTGTTTCGATTGCTTTTTGTTCTGTCGCATCTTCTGCTGACTCTTTGACTCGACCTAAGAATTGTGGAATCTCCATTCCAACCATGCCATAGAGTTCGTTGAGTGGTGGAACGCTTTTCATAAGGTTTGAAATGAAGTTTGAAGTGCTGTTGCCTTCACCATTCGCACCTTTTCCACTATCCCAGACAGTGACTTTGTCAATTTTGATGTTTTTGATTGCATCGACTTGAACACGCAATAGGTCTTCCATTTTGTCTGTCATCATCATGCGAACTGCGTCAGATGAATTTCCGCCTGATGCTTTGACGATTTTTTCAAAACCTTGTGCTTGCTTTTCAAGAATTGCAAAAAGACCTTCTGCTTTTGCAAGTTCGCGCATTTTGATAGCATCCGCTTCACCTTTTGCATGGCGACGATTAACTTCCGCAACCGCTTCCGCTTCAAGTTCTTTTCTTCTTTTTTCGATTTCTGCTTTAACAATGACATCCGCTTCAAGTGTTGAAGTTTCTC
>WQSV01000094.1 GCA_009787685.1 Bacillota bacterium | reverse complement strand
TGTTGTTGCAGTGTCTGAAGGCATTAAAACAAAAGAGGGTAAATATGTTTGTGAGCTAGGTGATACTGGGGTTGACTACAAAGATTCATTTGGACACAAGCAGTTAACGGGAACAGCGAGCTATCTTTCTTCACTTTGTGCTGGAAAATTCAAGTGCAAAACAAGAGCAATCGAGTTCTCGACTATTCAAAGATGTGCGTCTCACATTTCTTCGGCGACAGACATCAATGAAGCATTCCAAGCTGGTGGTTTTGGGGTGAAAATGGCGGCTCAAGGTGAAACTGCTAAAATGGTCGTTCTTGACAGACTTTCAAACAATCCGTATTCAACTGGATTCCGTGCTTGTGATATTGCAAAAATTGCGAACATTGAGAAAAAATTCCCAGTCGAATGGCTAACAAATGATGATAACCTTGTGACACAAGAGTTTTTAACCTATATCAAGCCATTAATTCAAGGTGAACTTGCTCCAATCATGGTTGATGGACTTCCAAGACATCTTTACTTGAACAGAGAAGCGGTAAGATAATTTTTTCAAGGAAGGTAGAAAACTGAAAATAAAGACAAACAAAAAGTGAGGACTAGCTTTAAAATGCAAGTCCTCACTTTGTTTTTAATTTTCAGTCTTTATCTTTTAATTAAATACCATTTATTTAATCGCTCTTTCTTTTGACGCGAGTAATTCTTTTGTCACTGGTGTTAGTTCTGGAATAAATTTGTCAAACATGATGTTGTCGCAAAAAGGAAGAGTTTCTTCCATTTGCAGATTTGAGCGAACATTTAGAGCGATTATTGGAAGGTCAACTTTTTTGACGAATTTGTTCGGCAAGTCAAGTGCTTCATAGACAATGAATTCTGGAGTTGAAAGGGAATTCATTTTCATTTTTTTCAAATATTGTCTCTTGAAGAATGATGGTTCTTTCTCTTTGGTTGGTATTTTTGATTTTTGACCTCTTGTGTATTGAGGTGCGTGAATCTTGAAGTATTCAAGAGTGTAGGGATTTGAAGATATTATTGCAACTTGTCCGTCATATTTATTGAGTGAGTCAATGACTTTCTGTTCAAGTGGTCCAACATTTCCAAAACTTTTAACATCAAGCATAATCGGCGCGTCACCAGCAATTTTCTCAAGAACTTCATCAAATTTCGGAATTCCATATTCAGAATTGTGAAGTTTCAAGTCCTTGATTTCATCATATTTCATTTTGCAAATATAACCATCTGCTCCTGTCATTCGTGCAAGTTTTTCATCGTGAAAAGCAACAACGGTTCCATCGTCAAGTAGTCTCACATCCATTTCGATTGCATAATTATTTTTGATTGCGTTTTCAAACGCACCCAAAGAATTCTCTGGAAACTCTTCACTCCAAAGTCCGCGATGGGAAACCATTTTTTTTATTATCCATGTTTTTCTTATATTCATAAAAATATATATGTTGTTGAGCGTTGTGCTTTAAGGCTTTTTCAAACAACTCCTTTCAATTAAAATTATATGCATGGCTCTCCAATTTAAAAACCATTTACAATCATTTTACTACATCTTTCGTCAATATGGCAAATGTTTTTAAGACATTTGTGAGAAATTTTGAATAAATATGCAAGAAAAGATTGCAAAAACTTAAAAATAATGTTATACTAGGAAAAATTGTTCATAAATACCCTTAAAAAAACAAGTCACAATTGTTGAAGAATTTGCGATTGTGACAGGAGCGTCAACGACGCAAAGGAGACAAAAAACATGAAAATTGAATTTTTATCAAAACATTATGTACTTAAAGACTACATGAAAGACATGGTGGCAAAGAAAATCGAAAAGCTTGATAAGTTTTTTGAAGATGACACGACCATTAAAGTCTTGTTTAAACATGCAAACGAAGTTTTCACGTTGGAACTGACTATTATTGATGATATTGTTATGCGCAGTGAAGTGTCAAGTGACGACATGGCAAAAAACATTGACATTGCACTCCCAAAGCTTGAAAAGCAAATAATAAAGCATCGCAAAAAACTTCTTTCAAAATCTAAAAAAATGAGATTGAAAGACGAGAGTAGTTTTGCACCATTTGTCCAATCTCAACCAGAAGAAAAGAAATCGGGAGTTGTTCGCAAAAAGAACTATGAACTCGTTCCTATGACAGTTGAAGACGCGATTGAAGAGCTTGAACTTGTCGGGCACAGTTTTTATATGTTTTTCAACAAGTCAACAAGAAAAGTCAATGTTCTCTACACAAGAGCAGACGGCGATTATGGTTTGATTGTCGGAGAATATCCACAATAAATTTTTCAACAAAAGTAAAGTGTTTGACAGTATTTGCAATTTTAAGTGGCGATGAATTTGCGACAAGTTGCGAATTCATTTGACATTACTAAAAATAAATAAATAAAACAAAAAAAGGAATAATTAAAAACACATGATAAAACTTGACTACAATTTTATGATGCAAGAGCATATCGGCGCTCACGGGATGACAGAAGAAGGCATAAAAAAAGATTTGCCAAAGATTCAAAAAGCACTTGAAAAAGTTGTTTCAAATTCTGGCAAAGGTTGGCAAGAGTGGACAGAACTTGTGAACACTCCAAAAAAAGAACTTGACGAATTGGTCAAATTTGGTGCAGATGTTCGCAAAAAGTGTGAGCATTTTGTTGTCTTTGGAATCGGTGGTTCTGGATTAGGTCCCCTTGCTGTTGCATCAGCACTGCTTCATTTCCGTCATAATGAATTGCCAAAAGAGAAAAGAAATGCTCCAAAGTATTACATTGAAGACAATATTGATCCAAACAGAATGGCGGGACTTCTTGATGTCATTGATATTAAAACCTCTTATTTTAATGTTATAACAAAAAGCGGAGAAACATCAGAAACTCTTTCTCAATTCTTCATTGTCTATGAAACTTTGAAAAAAGTTCTTGGCGAAAAAGAAGCGAAGGAAAGAATCATTGTCACAACAACTGTAGGGAAAGGAACTCTTTATGAGATTGCAAAAAAGGAAGGGTTCAGAATTTTTGATATCGGTAAAGGTGTCGGCGGTAGATTTTCTGTTTTTTCAAATGTTGGTTTGGTTCCTTTCGCAGTTTTGGGAATTGATATTCATTCGCTTATTGATGGAGCGAAAGCGTCAAGAACAAACTCTGAAATCAATGATATTAGTAAAAATGTTGCATTAATCACGGCATATCTGCAAGTAAAAAGCATGGAAAACGGAAAAAATATTTCTGTTCTCATGCCATATTCTGATCCGCTGAAGTTCATGGCAGATTTTTATGCTCAACTTTGGGGGGAGAGTCTTGCAAAAGAAGTTGACAATGATGGAAATAAAATCAATTGTGGTCAGTCTCCAGTCAAGGCGCTTGGAACAACGGATCAACACAGTCAAGTTCAATTGTTTATGGAAGGTCCATTTGACAAAGTTGTCACGTTTCTTGCTGTTGAAGATTATGTTGCGCTCGCGCCAATCAATGAAACATTGGGTGTTGAAAATTGTGATTTTCTAAAAGGAAGAAGTCTGAATGACTTAATCAGCGCTCAAATGAAAGCAACTATCTTCGCGCTCAAGAAACAAAACAGACCAAGCTTCACTCTTTCAATCGAAAAAGTCAATGCTTTTTCAGTCGGTGAATTGTTGCAATACTTCATGTATCAAACAGCATTTGCTGGAGCTATGTTAAACATCGACACCTATAACCAACCGGGAGTTGAAGAGGGCAAGAAAGCAACTTTTGCAATGATGAACCGCAAAGGCTATGAAGACAAACTAAAAGAAGTTGAAGCGGTTAAACTTAGCAAAAGCTACCAAATTTAATGTTCTTATATTAATTATAGAAATGCAAAGAGAGTTTTTAGGGTTTTTCTTGGCAAAAAGCCAGCGCTCAAACTTCATGTTGGAGAACCGATGTTGCCGGACATGACTATTGAAAACAAAGGAGAAAGGGCATTGAATTTTTTAGAAAGAGTTAGGGGTTGGATGCAAAGAACAAGCGGATTCACTGAAATTATTTCACAATGTCATTCGCGTCAAAGCGACGCAAACACTACTCAAATCGAGGAACTAGGAGAGAACTAAAATGTATCTTGGAATTTCAACAGCATCTTTTTTTAACAGAGTGCCAAATGAACACGCGTTCGAAACACTAACTCGAATGGGTATTCCTTTCACTGAAGTTTTTTTGAACACTCATTACGAATATGAGCGTCCTTTTGTCGGATTGTTGACAACAAAAAAAGGACACATTAACATTCATTCTGTTCACGCACTTGGGACTCAATTTGAGCCGGAACTTTTTTCTGACAACTCGCGAGTTCGCTATGACGCGGAAGAAACTTTCAAAAAAGTTTGCTATGCTGGTGCGATATTAGGAGCAAGATACTACACTTTTCATGGTCCTTTGAAGCTTACAAAGCATTCGACTCTTGATTATGGAAAATTTTTCGCAAGACTGAATCAGTTAAGTGACATCGCCCTTGGAATGAATATTCGATTAAGCTATGAAAATGTGTCATATTCTCATGCAAGCGAACCAGAGTTTTTTGAAAGAATGCTAAGAGAATGTCCCGGGGTGACATGCACGCTTGATGTCAAGCAAGCCTTGCAAGCGGGAATCAACCCTAAAAAATTTCTTGATGTTATGGGTAAAAAAATATCAACGATTCATTTATGTGATTATGCTCATGGAAAAACATATCTTCCGAATAAAAAATCAAATTTTAATTTTGAAGACTTTTTTGCGGAATTGAAAGAAAGAAATGCAAGTCCAGTTATGATGCTTGAAGTCTATCCAAAGGACTACAAAGACATTAACGAGTTGAAAGTTTCTTATGACTATTTGCGCGGATTAATGCTTGCTCCAAGAAAAGAAAACAAAGTGAAGAAACTCTTGACAAAAGATTTAAAAAAGTATGATGATGTTGATTTGACAAGAGACAAAAAGCAAATCAAAGCAGAAAAACAAAGAGAAAAAGAATTTTTGAAGCTAGAAAAAGCAAAATCTCTTGCAAAAATACGCGAAGAAAAAGAAAGAATTGCAATGGAAAGAGCAAAGCTTGAAGAAGAGAAAAGAGTGGCGAAAGAAAAGGCAAGAGAAGCGAAAAAAGAAGAAAAAACAACAGCGATTGAAACTAGTAATGTTGTTGAAAATGTTGAAGTAACACAAGAAACAACAATTGAAGCCACTTCTGAGATTGTAGTTGAAAAAGTGACTGAGCAAGTAATAACAGAACAGCCAACTGAAATAGAACAAACAACAGAACAATCAACTGAGCAAATAGCTGAACACACATTTGAGCAAACAACAAAAGAAGTGGAAAAACAAGCAACTGAACAGACAAGTGAAGAAAAAACTGAATAGTCAAAAAAATGAGTCAATTAAAAGGCTCATTTTTTTTTCTGGACAAGCAAGTTATTAAGCTAGGCTTCTTGTCATATAATGTTCTATGGATAAATACGAAGGAATGAACAAAGTTGAAACATCAGTGACAAGGGTGGACACAAAGCTCAAAAAAAATCGTTTTGCAAACATGTCAAGACGAGGACTTTTTGTGAAAATTATGGTTGGAGGAGTGTTGCTTGGATTGATTTTTTCGTTGCAACTTCTTCCATTTCAGTTTGCAGAAACCACTCGCAACGCAATTAGGACTGCCATAACATTCGACATGATGGGCTCAGACCGTGAGTCACAGGGTGAGATTGGCTTTGTTGAGGGAATTCGCAACCTAAGAGACAGGGAAGAAGAGAAAGAAGAATCTGACAATTATGATGCTTAGAATTTGAGTCATAATGCTTAATATGTTTGAAAAAATCTAATGAAATTTTCGATTTCACCATTCCTTTTGATAATGTTTTCAATGCTGATAATCTTTGGGTTTTATATCGAGGCTATCAGTTATTTTTTTGTTATATTACTACATGAATTAGCCCACGCCTATGTCGCAAAAAAACTTGGATATTCTCTTAACAAACTGAAACTTGCGCCATATGGAGCGCAATTAACAGGCAGTATTGAGGGCATTAAATGGCAACATGAAGCAATGATTGCGCTTGCAGGACCAATCATTAATATCATGTTCGCATTTGTGTTTGTTGCACTTTGGTGGGTGTTTCCAGTCACTTATCTTTTTTCAAATGTTTTTGTCACAACAAGCGTGTTTACCGCAATTTTCAATCTCATTCCAATATATCCTCTAGATGGGGGAAGGGCTCTTCTGGCGATATTGTCATCAAGACTTTCAAG
>WQSV01000093.1 GCA_009787685.1 Bacillota bacterium | reverse complement strand
CTGAAAAGCGATAGTCCAAAAAATAAGTAGGGAATGAGCTTGCTCCTTGGGTTGAAATGAGATAGCCATTGTGTGTTGGAAGAACACCAGTTGCAAGCCCCGACATGCTCTCGGCATGAGTCACTTGATGAACAAGGTCGAAGTTAAATTCAAAGATGTGAGTTTGAGTTGGAGCTGTGTCGAGCGTTCCGAGTATCGCAAAGCGGTTGTTGTGTCTTGAAATTGTCACACCCCTTGCTTGATAGCGCCTGTTTTGAATGGCACCTCCAAGTTCAAGGTCACGAGAGGTTCTGCCGTCCAAATTTGACCAATAATGCCCAACAGCATTACGTCTCATGTCATCGGAAACATTTGAAAGAACAAAAAAGCCAGAATGTCCGAAGCATATGATGTCAACCAAGGTTTGACTCATTGAGTGGGGAAGTTCGACAAAAGAGCCAAGCCCAGCTCTTGGAGTGAAATTGGTGTTGAAATGCATTGAAGCAAAAAACACTCTTCCTAGTGCATCTTGACTTCTCAAAAATATGCGGAAGTAGTGCGGAACTCCGATAGGAGTGTGAGTGATATAGTTAATTTTTAAAATAGTCGCGTCAACCAGCGGACTAGTGTCGAGAACACGGGGTTCGGCTGTTTCGTTTAAAGTTGAGAGAGAAAGAGTGTGGACACGGGTCAAATTCTCGCCATGATGTCTTTGAAAAAGAAAAAGAGTGTCAATTCCATGAATAACCTTGTCAACAATCGATCCTTCAACAAATGCATAATGTTGAGGACGTCCATCGCGTCCAACACGAATAACAAAAGTTGCGACTGGCGACTCCGCTGTCACAAGAGTGTTTTCTTCAAAATCATAGTCAGTGCTAGTTGTTGTTCCAACAACAAAAAGATGACCGGCAGAAGACTGAAAAAACGAGTGAATAGTCTCTTCTCCGCTTCCGCCCAAATTGATCTCCCACGCGATGTTTTCGTTGAGAGTCAAAGTGTTTGCTGCCCTAAAACGGTTGTGGGGAGGGTTTGGTTGCGGGCCAATAACAGGGGGAGATGACGAGCAACTGATTGGAAGTGTGATGACTCCAAAGCTCCCAAGCATGACGAGAATGAGCGCAAGAGCAACAAGCAAATGAAGTGCAATGAGTGCGCGCATTTGACCTTTTGTGAATCTAATTTTTTTTCGTGACTTTTCCATAACTATTAGAGTTTATATGATTGAGCGGACAAAAATTATACAAACGCAAAACAAGACAAAATCTTACATGTGGAAAAATATTTTCAAAAATCAAAAAACCCTAAAAACCATTGTGTATCTTGAAGTGTGAATTAGAGTTGCGAGTCAAGGCAAATATCAAATCAGCAAGCACTTATTCTCAAAAAAAACATCGCATATTTATGCGATGTTTTTCGGTTTTTTTTATTGATAATTCAATGCTTTAAATCATCTCTTATTTCGCCAACATGTCGTCCATGTTGTAGAGTTTTGGTTTTTTTCCAACAATGAACTCAACTGCTTTTAATGCGCCGTTCGCGAAAATTTTTCTTGACAATGCTTCATGTTTGATTGAAACAACTTCTTCGTTTAAGCAGAAAAGTATTTCATGCTCACCAACAATTGTTCCACCGCGAACCGCGTGAACACCAACTTCGTTGTCTTGCCTTTTTGCATCATGACCTTCTCTTCCATAGCATGGAGGAGGGGAAGGGCAGAATTCTTCGCGAGCCTTTTCAATCGAGTCGAGGATCATTCTTGCCGTTCCAGAAGGAGCGTCAACCTTTTGGTTGTGATGCTTTTCAATGATCTCAATGTCGGACATTCCACAAAGATATTTTGTTGCAAGAGAGACAAGTTTTTGTAAAACATTGACGCCAACACTCATGTTTGATGAGAGGAGAACTGGGACTTTTTTTGAAAGCTCCACAATACGATTTCTTTCTTCATCTGAAAAACCAGTAGTTGCAATAACAACAGGCTTCAATGTTTTTT
Organism: Bacillota bacterium; assembly: GCA_009787685.1. Taxonomy (GTDB): domain Bacteria; phylum Bacillota; class Clostridia; order Christensenellales; family Pumilibacteraceae; genus WRAY01. The sequence goes on along the minus strand of WQSV01000093.1, from coordinate 4,264 downwards.
CAGAGAGGGCAATCACGCTATCAATCGTTTCGGGGCGTGAAAAGTCAATAATCGCGTCAAAATCGACATTAACATTTTTGATATTTGAAAAAGTCGGCAGTGTCATGTTTTGAACAAAGTCAAAACCGCCAACGACTTCAAGGTTTTTGTTTGAGAATGAGCATTCCAAAACGCTTTTTCCCATCTTGCCACTGATTCCAAATAAAAATATTTTAGTTTTTTTCATGTGTGTATAAATTTATGATTTTTTAAATCGAAAGTGACACCCGCTCTCGGCGTCCCGTTATTTGTCATAGTTATAGTGTTCGGAGCGCCGAGTGCGGGCGACCCAGACACTTGTTTTTGAAATAAAAATATTACTAAATCAGCTTCAATTTCTTCATTTCCGCCTTAACCAGTTCTGCTCCCGCTTTTTCAATTTGAGTCAATGGGCTTCTCACCATGTCACTTCCAAGTCCAATCAAACTCATTGCATATTTGACTGGAATTGGGTTTGTTTCGCAAAACATTGCGTTAACAAGGTCAAAAATTTCTTCATGAATTTCTAATGCTTCAGCATATTTTCCGTCAAGTGCCAATTTTGCCAATTTTGCAGACTTGTCTGGAACAACGTTTGCAACGACGCTTATAACACCTTTTGCACCATGCAAAATTTTAGTAAGAGTTGCGTTGTCATCACCACTCAAAACGTCCCAATTATTTTTGGTGTTTTTGCAGATTTCAAGAATTTGGTCAAGGTTTCCACTTGCTTCTTTCAATGCAACAATGTTCCTGATTTTTGAAACCCTTTCTGCAGTTCCAGAATTCATGTTAAGAGCAGTTCTTCCCGGAACGTTATAGGCAACAATAGGCAAGCGTGTTGACATCGCAACAGTTTCAAAGAAGCTGACTATGCCGTTTTGAGTCGCTTTGTTGTAGTATGGAGTGACAACCATTAGTCCATCTGCACCCATTTGTTCATAAGATTTGCAAAGAGAGCAAACCTCAACAGTATTGTTTGAGCCCGCCCCAACAATAACAGGAATGCGTTTGTTCACCTGTTTGATTGTGAAGTCTGCAACCGCTTTCTTTTCTTCTGCGGTCATAGTTGACGCTTCACCTGTTGTCCCAAGAACAACAATAGCATCTGAGCCACCTTTAACAATATGCTCAATAACTCTTTTTAGTGCGTCAAAATCAACCCCATCTTTGTTGAACGGCGTAATCATTGCCGGCGCACTTCCTCTAAATATAGACATAAAAAATCTCCTTATTGTTGAATATAAAATTAATTTTTAATTAACGTTTCCGCAATTTGAACAGTATTAAGTGCAGCTCCTTTTCTGATGTTGTCTGCAACTGTGAATAGTTCAATTGTGTTTTCTCGGCTTTCGTCAGCACGAATTCTTCCAACATAGACATCGTCTTTTCCGTCCGCGTCGAGTGGGGTGGGGAACACACCTTTTTCTGGATTATCCATGAGAGTGACTCCTTCCGCTTTTTCTAAAAGTTTTCTGATTTCATTAATGTCGATTTTGTTTTCAAACTCAACATTGCATGAAACCGAGTGGCCGTTGAAAACTGGAACGCGAACAGCAGTTGCTGAAACTTTAATGCTCTCGTCTCCCAAAATCTTTTTCGTTTCAATTATCATCTTCCACTCTTCATTAGTGTAGCCATTGTCCAAAAACACATCGATTTGAGGAATAACATTCGCAAAAATTTGTCTTGAGAATTGAAGATTGCTCTCTCCTCTCATTCCGCGCTCAAGGTCAGTTGTTCCATTGACGCCAGCGCCAGAAACCGCTTGGTAAGTCGAATAAACAACGCGTTTGATTTTGTATTTTTTGTGAAGGGGAGCGAGTGCAACAACTGCTTGAGTTGTTGAGCAATTCGGGTTCGCAATCAAGTTTTTGTGCCACTTCAAATCATGTGCATTAACTTCTGGCACAACCAGAGGAACGCTTGAATCCATTCTCCACGCGCTTGAATTGTCAATAATAATCGCGTCTTCCATTGCAAAAGCTGGAGCAAACTGTTTTGAAATGCTTCCGCCAGCACTAAAAAAAGCAAAATCGCACTTGTGTTTTTTGATGTTTTCAAGACTCAATTCAACAACTTCAAATTCTTTTTTCCCAAATTGAATCTTGGATCCAGCACTCTTTTTTGAAGCAAACGGAACAATTTTCTCAACTGGAAAATTTCTCTCAAGTAAGATGTCAAGCATCTTTCTGCCAACCATGCCAGTAGCACCAACCACCGCAACATTATATTTTTTCATAAAAAATAATTACTCCTAAAATTAAATATATAATATATACTACAACATTTCTAACTATGTGTCAAATAAGTTGACTGCATAAAAAAAAAATGTTAAAATTGAGAAAATAATAATTGAAGGGACATTAAAGACAAAAGGTAATGATAAAGCACTCCTACAAAGTTGACCCAGTCGGCGCACTTTTTTCATCATTGTGGAACCATGACCCAGCAGGCGATATTGGTATTGAAGTTCACCTCAAAGAAAAGGTTGACCGAGATGTTTTTCTAAAGGCAGTTGATGATATCGTAGCTCGTCTGCCTTTTATTAATGTCGGACTAAAAAGTGGAATAATGTGGTGGTATCACAAAATTCGAAATCGTCCAATGCCAATCAACAAAGCGAACGACAAAAGTCTCATGAAGTTTTTTTGCGAAGATTACTGTTTTAAAATTATGACTATGCACAGTGTTTGTGACGGAAGAGGTCTGGTTTCAATAATGAAAGCTGTTGTTGCGAGATATTTTGAGATTTTGGGAGTTGAGTTCGACAAGGTTGGAATTATTAATCACACCGACCCGCTCAAACCAGAAGAAATGGAGGATGCTTTTAAACGCTATGCAAGGACGAAAAAAAGAGTCTTTGGAAAAAATAAAAGACTTTTCGTCAAATCCTATAAAACTGGTAGCGTTCTCTCAAGACAAAAACCATCAGAAAGAATAGTCTACACTTTTGAACTCGACAAAATCAAAGAAAAAGCGAAAAAGTATGGGGCAACAATTAATGAATACATCTTGACCCGAATTTTTCAAGCGATTGCAGACGAGAGGGAAGAAAGCGGAGACAAAAGGCAAATAAGCATCAATGTCCCGTTTGATTTAAGACGCTTCTTTCCAAGTGAAACTCTTCGAAATTTCACATCCGGTTTTCAAATCATGATGCCAGAAACAACCGACACCGCAATCATGGTCAAAAAATTAAGAAAAGAATTCCAAAAAATTGATGAGGATTGTATTTTGGCTGACATAAAGTCAATCCGAAGACTATGCAGACTCTCTTCAGTTGTCCCAAGAATCGTAAAAAAACCATTCTTGAAAAGATTCGCAATAATGTATAGCAATCGTTTGTCTGCAAATTTTTCAAATATTGGTTTCATCACATTTCCAAGCGAAATTGAAGAGAAAATAACCAATATTGAAGTTTTCAATCAATGTTATCCAAACACACCGTTTGCATTCGTTTGCGTAAGTTGGGCAAACACCCTAAACCTAATGTTGACAAAACCCGTTTGCAACGAAGTCTTTCTTGATATGAAAAAGCGTATTATGGAAGAAGAAGTAAATCATTGAATATTAAATATTTCATATTCAATCAAAAATAAGGAGAATAAAAAAAATGATAGATCCAAGACTAACAAATTTGGCTAAAAACCTAGTCAACTACTCAGTGAAGGTGAAAAAAGGCGACAACGTTATGATTAGTGTTTCGGAAACTGAAATCGACCTTGCAACAGAACTTGTCAAAGAAGTCTATAAAGCGGGCGGAAATCCGTTCACTGAAATAATCGATGCGAAACTTTCTCGCGTTGTTGCGATGGAAACTTCAAAAGAAAGACTTGAAACTGTTTTGAAGCATGAACTCGCGAAAATGAAAGACATGCAATGTTTTATCGGTGTTCGTGGTGGAAAAAACAGTTTTGAAATGAGCGACGTTCCAAACGAGAAAAAGGAACTAATCTCAAAAATTCTTGATCCAGTCCAACGTCAGCGTGTTGACAAAACTCGTTGGGTTGTTCTTCGTTATCCGAACGAGAGCATGAGCCAACTTGCTGGAATGTCAACTGAAAAATTCACAAATTATTATTTTGATGTTTGTGGACTTGATTATGCAAAAATGTCAAAATCAATGGACGGATTAGCGGATTTGATGAAGAAAACAGACAAAGTCAGAATTGTTTCTCCCGGAACAGATTTGACTTTCTCAATCAAAGGCATCGGTGTCACAAAATGTGACGGTGGTTGCAAC
>WQSV01000092.1 GCA_009787685.1 Bacillota bacterium | reverse complement strand
ATGGACCACCAATCTGAACCGCTTTAAAATCGCATCCGCAATCAGACCCGGGGCCTTCTGTGACCTTTCCGCAAAGAGTCCCGTCATCATTAATAACACCCCCGCCAATAACACCAACAATGTCACGAAGGGTGATATCAAATGGAACTTCAATCAAACCAGTGTTAGCAACGTGCCCAGTCAAGGCAAAAGTTTTTGTTCCTTTTGCTGATTTTGTTCCAAGAAGAGCATATTTTTCTGCTCCCATTCGAAGTATAGCTGGAATCGAAGAAAGTGTTTCAACATTATTGATTGCCGTTGGCTTTCCGTAAAGTCCGCGCTCCGACGGGAAAGGGGGTTTCAAAATTGGCATTCCGCGCTTGCCTTCAATTGATGCAATCAATGCAGTTTCTTCTCCGCAAATAAAAGCGCCAGCACCCTCTTTGATTTTGAGGTCGAAATTCATTTTCGAGCCAAAGATGTTTTTTCCAAGTATTCCTGCGTCACGTGCTTGCTTGAGAGCCGCGCGCAACCTCTTGATTGCAAGAGGATATTCCATTCTCAAATAAAAATGACCTCCAGTCGCACCAATAGCACAAGCGGCGATAATCATTCCCTCAATAACAGAATGTGGGTCGCCCTCTAAAAGACATCTGTCCATGAAAGCTCCCGGGTCACCTTCGTCACCATTGCAAATAACATATTTTGTTTCTGATTTTTGTTTTCTCGTCAAGTCCCATTTTAATCCAGTAGGGAAGCCACCGCCACCACGTCCACGAAGGCCAGATTTTGAAATTTCATCACAAATTTCTTTGTCGCTCATTTCCAAAACAGCACGCCTTGCTTGAAAGTAGCCGCCGTGATATATGTATTCATCAAGGTTATTAACATCAATATTTCCGCAAAGCCCAAGAGTCAAACGATTTTGAAGCGAATAGAAAGGGATTTTTTGCATTTCCTTTTCGCGTGAACCGCACTTTGGGTTTGAGTAATACAGTCTTTCAACATGCTCATCGCCAAGAAGTGATTTTTCAATAATCTCTTCAACATCATCTGGTTGAACCTTGCAGTAAAGAATATTTTTTTCTTTAATCGTGACAAGCGGTCCCATTTGACAAAAGCCTTTGCAACCTGTTTCTGCGATAGAAAAATCACCCTTATCCTCTTTCGTTTCATCTTCCAAAACGACTGCAATGCTCAATCCTTTTGCTGAAAGAATCTCACGAAACCTGTCATAAACTTTCATCGCTCCCGACGCAACACACCCAGTTCCAGCACAAATAACAATTCTTGGAGCAGTTCCTGCTTTTGAGCGTTCAAATCTTGCTTTTCTTTCTTCAAGAGTTAGTAGTTTCATTATTCACCCGCCTCCCTTTTTCTGTATTCCGCAACAAGTTCTTTTGTCTTGTCGATTGTCATCGCCGCATAAACATCTTCGTTGATGGTAATGACTGGTGCAAGTCCACAAGCCCCAATGCACGCAACAACTTCCAAAGTGAACAACATGTCTTCACTAGTTTTGCGAGATTCAGTCAAACCAAGTTCACTCTCGAAAGTTTTAATAACATCTCCAGACTTTCGAACATGACACGCCGTTCCATCACAAACCTTGATAACATATTTTCCCTTTGGTTCAAGAGTGAAGTGAGCATAGAATGTCGCAACGCCATAAACATGACCGGGAGTCACGCCGAGTGCAGTTGCCACAAATGTGATAACATCTTCTGGAAGATATGAGTATTCTTCTTGAACACCGCCAAGAATGGCAATCAAATTGCCAGCGTCTCTATCATACCTATCCAAAATTTCACAGACCTTTTCAAATTTTGTCAAATTTTGTTCGCTCATATTTTATTATAAGCCTCCTTATTTATTTCCACAAATTTATAATATCAAATCCCACACGCCCGTGTCAAGCATTTTCAATGCTCTTGTCGGAGATTGCTTGCTCAATCAAGTTCGCCAGAATAGTCTCGTCAATATCTTTGATGTTTTTGCTGGGGGAATTTCTCGTAATAGCATTCTCTCACAAATGGGCTGAAAGCCCTTATCAACAGTCTTCGACTGCTTTGTCTGGTTCTGCTTGTATTCGCACTCTCCGTCAAGAGGGTCGAAGACCCTTGTCAAAGGTTTTCAACCCTCTTGTTGGAGATTGGTTTGACAAGAAATTTCCCAACAGCCCTTGTCATGTGAAAAATCTTGTCAAAAAAAAAGAAAAAAGAGCGGTCACTGACCGCTCCCACAAAAATACTTTCATAATCATTGCGAATTGCTAAAAGTAGCAATTGGACTGAGGATGATATTTAAAAAAATGTTTCATTTTGGGAAACAACACTGTCTCTGCGACAAACTGTGGGTCAGAAAATCAAAACACACTTAACCCTAATTCTTATTAAACAAATCCAAGATTTCATTCGCCAATTTTTCATCTTCAACATAATGGATTGACTTTTTGCAGTCCTTGTCAAGAACAAAAACAAAAGCACCCTCGTCCTCATCAAGAGGGCGGAGTATTGCAAAAAATTCATCCCCAAATGGAACAAGTCCAATCTGCTCAAGCTCAATTGCGTTGTCTTCGGCATCAAACAAAACAATGTTTGAAGCATCATTTTTGTCAAAAAGTTTTTCGTGTAATGTTTTTTTGTTTTCCAAATTTTCCATAATAATTAAATAGCCTTCGGTATCTTCTAGTTTTTTCCTTGCTCTAACAAACTCATCATTTTGCTAAGTTCATGAGAAATCATTTCTTTTTCCACTTTAGAGCCCTTGCGAACCAAGTCGTCAATGACTCCGACGACACCCGAGACAACAAACAAAATCCTTATTTTGTGATGCTCTTCAATATATTTTTCTGGGATAAGGGCACTAATTTTATTGACAAAAATTTGTCTTATCTTTTGCATCAAATGACTGCCCGATGCTTGTTGAACTGCAAGCAAGGAAAACAATTCACCGTTTTCTGAAATATAATCAATGATTGCAAAAAACAATAATTTAAAGTCAGCAGTAGTTTTATAGGTTTCATCAAACATCATCAAAAGGTCATCACAGATTTCATTTTCAATTTTATCTTGCAAGTCATAAACATCAAGATAATGAAAATAAAAAGTGCCCCTACCTATGTCTGCAAGACGGGTGATTTCCGACACAGAAATTTTGCTAATCGGATTCGTTTTTAATAAATCCAAAAAAGTTTTTTTAATTAGTTTTTTTGTTTTTAATGCTCTGCGATCTTCCATATATTAATTTTTGCAACCTCTTGGACAATTTCACACATTTGTTCAATATCGGACAGATGAACAAATATTGTTTGATGCATATCCTTGCATAATTCGACACAAATAATTATACTATGCAAGTAAACAATAGTCAAGCATCTTCGATGCCTTTGTCGGAGAATTCCATATAATATCACTCTTCGCCAAAAACGCAGAAGAGCCGTTTGGTATGAAGTCAGTTGGAGTAGAGGAGCATGGGAGACAACTTCTTTCCAGCAAAAGAGTCGAAGACTCACAGGAGAAAAACAAATGCTAAAAAATAAAAAAAGAGAATTCTTGTATGCTTCAAGTTTCTTCGGCCCGGGAGTAATATTCAACTTGATATTGGCTTATTTTTTGAGTGCTGTCAACCCAGCACTTTTAAATATTGACATTGAAATTTGGGCATGGGGCTCTGGAGCGTCTCATGCTATCGTCGTAACGGCAGTATTTGGTGTCCTCTTCACTATCAGTCGTGTCTTTGATGCAATCATTGATGTTCCATTGGCCGCAAAAATTGACAAGATNACCGACAAATATAAGAGATTGAGGCTTCCAATATTGCTTGCCATTGTCCCGCTTTTTGCGGGCGTTGTCATGATTTGTCTTCCGCTTTTCATGAACTATGACACAATCAGCACTGGCGGACAAGTTGTCAACACAATATGGTTCTTTGTGGGTTTGATACTTTTTTTCACTGCCTACACTCTGACGCAAATTGCATTTCAAGCAGGACTTGCAAATATTTCAAAAGATCGCAAACAAAGAGTGCGTGTGAGCTATTTCAAATCGTTCATGGACACTGTCCAGTTTGCGTTGGTTTTTGCTCTGACACCATTAATTTTGACTGCATTTAGAGGGACAGGTCTTAACATCATGCACCTAATTTTAATGATGTCTCCACTTCTTTTGACATTATTAATCCCAATTGTTATGTCAAGAGGTCACAAAGAGTATGACGGCTTTAATTCAAATAATACTGATGTTGAAACTCCAGCAACCGTTGAATTGGAGGCAAGCATTGAGAATGTGGCTCGTTCTGAAACCCAAGAATCGATTGAAACATCAACTGCCGACACCACAGGGGCAGTTGCAATGACGCTAGGAAATGAAAAACTTCCATTAAAGAAGGAAAAATCGGGTATTGTCGGCATACTATCAAGCGTAAAATTTGTTTTCACGAACAAAGCATTCTGGCCATGGATGGTTGCAGCATTTGTCTATTTCACCGCTTTGCAATTGTTTCTCTCAACGCAGAATGAATTAATAAGTAGTGTTTTGCAACTAGGAGCGGGACACGCAGCTCTCCTCAATTCCATGGCATTTGGTCCTGTTCCAATCATGCTTTATTTCTATAACAAACTGATGAGAAGAAAGGGAATAAGATTTGCACTTCAAATATCATTCATCACATTCGCCCTTGGTATCGTTTGTTTTTCACTAGGTTCGGCTGTGTTTTTTCCTTATGCGGTTGCTCCTCGTCTAATCATAAATGCTCTGGGAGCAGCGACATCAAGTTTCTCAATAGGCGCATTCTTCATGATGGTCTTGATGATACCCTCGCAAGTTGCAGCTGTTGAATTAAAAGTGGCGAAGAAAAGAAACAGTGCGATGTATTTTGCTGGACAAGGAATAGTAATCGGAATAGCTGGTGCGGTTGCAACAGGACTTATTGCTGACACAATTCTCAGAACTGGAATGTATGGCACATATGTTTCTGGAACAGAAACTTTTGAACTAGGGCCTGTTCCCATGGGAGCATTCATCTCTCCATTCATAGTTGCAGCTCTTTGCTTTATTGCACTCGCATTCACGTTCTTGATGCCAAAAAGCTATGACACGAAAACAATAGGGAAATTCTTTGACAAAAACTATGTTCCTTCAAAAGAAGATTTGGCAGATGCAGAAATCACAGGAAGAGTCAAGTTGTCAGAAAAATATAAAAATGTTCGAGGTTATGATGTCCTAAACGGAGATTATATTACTTCATTAATTCTAGCATTCATCCCACCTTTCAACACAATTTTGGGAGCTGTCTCAAGATTCAAAAGACGTCAATTTGTGTCTGGAATAATAAGCATTGCCGCATTCCCAGTTTTTTTCATCATTGATATCTTGAGTCTAATTTTCAAAAAAAGAATTGAATGGCTAGGATACGACTCTTAGTGCCTCGACCCTTTTGACAGGAAGTTCCAGAAATCATATGTCAGCATAACAGTTAAAGGTTTTTATGTTAATTATTGATAAAATTTTTATCTTAATTTTTAAAAAACTACAAATTATCAAAAGTAGCAACGTGGCTCTGGGCGGTGTTTGTTGTTTGAAAATGATAAAATTGTTGTTAGCACTCAATTGTTCATGAATTTTTAAAAAATAACACTGTCCTCATGACAAGTTGCAGGTTCATAGAACTGAAGAAATCCCAAGGAGAAAAAATGGAAAACACTCAAAAAAACAACAAACCAAGTTTTAAAGGCAATTATGTGAAACTTGCGACAATAATGTTCGTCACTTTGCCGGGACTGGTCTTCATGATAGTTCTGCTATTAGGTTTTGATGCAACTCAATATGAACTTGCTCGAAATCCAATTTTTGGCTATAATGACCCAGTTCCAGACCAAAACAATGCAACAGGGGCATTATTGCTCTATATTTCAGCAGCGATATTTTTTGCATCAATTTCAGCAATACTTTTCATCTCAATGTTCCTAAAATCCAAAAAAGTGTTGGGACTGAAAATGATTGCAATTGGGTTTGTTGGATTTGTTTTGATGACCCTTGCAACAGTGATTCCTTTTAGTAGCAACACTTTTGCATTCGCTCAAAATCTTCGAGGGGGGGGCTATAACGACAATGTTGCAATCTTTTTGCAACAAGACATCTTGAGCGCTCAAGCAAGAAACGCGATGACAGGAGACAACATAACAATTAATGTGAACATCCCTCCACAACCAGAAGGCCAAGGAGTGGGACAAACTCCAAGAATGGTTGTCATGACTGTTTCAAAC
>WQSV01000091.1 GCA_009787685.1 Bacillota bacterium | reverse complement strand
GTCCCCAAATATTATTATCGCTACAAAAACGGCTCGCCAAGCAACGGCTCGGGATGTGGAAATGAAACGGCAAGCGAAAGGGCAATGATGAGAAAATTCATGATTGATAGTCTCAAGCATTGGGCAACGGAATATAAAATCGACGGCTTTCGCTTTGACCTAATGGGGCTTCATGATGTTGAGACAATGAATCTTATTCACAAAGAACTCCAAAAAATTAATCCAAATATCATGCTCTATGGTGAAGGTTGGACAGCCGCGGACCACGCTATGGATGGAGTCGCTGCATTAAAAAGAAACTCAAAATTGTTCTCAAATATTTCCGTTTTTTCTGACGATATTCGCGATGGAATCAAAGGAAGTGTTTTTGATAAGAGCGATAAGGGCTTCATTGGGGGCAACATTGCATCAAAAGAAAAAGTCAAGCATGGTATCGTTGGAGCGGTCTTTCATGATGGAGTTGCTCTTTCAATAGATTCTTTCTGGGCATTTTCACCACTTCAACAAATTTCCTATGTTTCATGTCATGATGACTACACTCTTTTTGACAAATTGAGTTTGAGTAATCCCGATATTTCATTCGACACAAAAATTGCAATGAACAAACTCGCAGCATCAATCATTTTCACTGCGCAAGGAGTGCCTTTCCTTTTGGCGGGCGAAGAATTTTTGAGAACTAAACCTCTTTTTAAAAACGGTAAAAAAACGGGGGAACTGAGTGAAAATAGCTATAATTTGCCAGACGAAACAAATCAAATTGACTGGGATGCAAAAACTCAAAATAATAGTGTTTTCTATCACTATCAATCATTAATCAAGCAAAGAAAACAAAGAAAAGACTTTGTTTTAACTTCAAGAAAAGAAGTACAAGAGAAAATAGAGTTCCACCAAACAACCGATGAATTTGTCATCCACTTTACAATAAAAAACAGCGACAAAACTTTGAATGTTTTTCACAACGCTTCAAAAAATGAATACACATTTGATGAAAAAACAAAAATAACCCCTCTTTCAACCCTAGTGTTTTAATTCTTTCGGGTTAATCCTCGCGGGCTTTGTCTCGTAAGCATTAGGTCCGATGCCTCGTAGTATTGCTGCGGAGATGGGCTTTATTTAGTTGCTATTTTTTTGAGTTTGTGATATTGTTGTGATTGAGATGAGAAATGTCATTAAAAACTGTATTAAATTACTTCTTCTTGGGTTTTTGTTGTTGGTTTCAGCACTAGCAGCAGGATTCTTTTTGGTTGGTTGTGACAACGAAAGAGAATGGGAATATGTTTATCTTTTAACTGATTATCAATTTAGAGTTAGTGGAACTGATTTTTTTTGGAACGGAATATCAGATCGCTATGAATTGAGTATTGACAGACATGACGGCAACGGTTTTGTTGCGATTAACTTGTTTCATAATCTTACAAGTCGAAGAAGGATTTCAGATATTAATCCAACAGAAGGAATAAACACCCTTAGAATCACTTGCATGCGTGGAGAGAGAAATAATCGCAGGAGAACAATACTTCGAAGATTCGGTTATTGGAATTTTGAGGTGCAGTTTGTTGATGAAGAATGTGATTATGATTTTCAATTTGATGGAAGCAGCGTTTCTTGGATTGGCATGAACATTAGATTAGGTTTGCATAATGTTTTTATGAGCAATGGCTATGGCTTTGAAAGAGTTTCGCAAAGTCATATCCATGGAAACATGACAACAAGAGCGAGTATGCATTGGAGCAATTTAGGCATTGCTGAAGGTGACAATACTTTGAAAGTCGCCATAGATACTGATGTGTCCTATTATGATGGAATAATGCGCCTTTATAGGCGCGTCGACTCGTGGAATCTCTATTTTGCAGGAACAGAGGAAAAATTATCAAACTATACTTTTGTTGTTTCCCGTCGAAACAATTCGGTTTCATGGGACGGCTTGAACATCCCACATGTTGCCGAGCTTTGTCGCAATGGGAATGGGTTTGAAAGAATCGGAACTGCTTCAAACAGGAGTATCAGTCTTCTCAATAGAAATTTTGAAGTAGGATTTTCCTATGCTCTGAGAGTGAGTTCAACAAGGACAGTCTATGAAGGGGGCATTTTTTCAGTTCATGTCAGCACTGCATATTGGGAGTTTGGATTTGTTGAAAAAGAAGAAACTGTTTTGGACTATTATTTTGAAGTCAATGAGCAATCTTTTAGGTGGAATGGGAGAAATGTTTTTTATGAAATCTATGTTGCTAATGAAAGAGACCCTAATGCGTTTAGGTTCTCACATCGTGCTGAAGGAAATAGTTGGTCAAGAATTTCAAGCTTAAGGTTCCTAGAAGATGGCAAAAACACAATCAGAATCAAGTCATCGTTTTTTGACTATGATGATGGAATTCTGTCGCTTAATCAAAATAGAAGATATTGGACATTTGAACTTTCAGAAGAGACAATTTATAAAGACTACAATTTTGAAATTGAAGGTGCCACTTTTAGATGGAACGGAGATGATGTTTTCTACAGAGTTTATGTCAAAAGAGCAAACACAGATTCTTTTTGGTTCACTGGAGAAACCCATGGTCAAAATGCGAGGGCATTGTCATCATTGTCTTTGAGTCATGGCATCAATGTTGTCAGAATTATTGCAACGCATATTCAATATGAAAATGGACTTTTGAGAAGAGAACTCAGTGTTGGACATTGGCATGTGTTGTTTTCGCAAGAAGAAATACTCACGGAATACCACTTTAGTGCAAATGGAATGCATATGGAGTGGTCATCAGTTGGTGGGAATTCCTACAGAGTCTATGTCAACAGGCATGACGGACAAGGTTTTGATTTTGTTCAAACAAGTTTTGGTGGCGGAATTAACCACAACATGTTGCTAGATGATTTTGGGTTGACTCTTGGAAAGAACACGATAAGAATTGAAAACTATCTAAGGTCTTGGTCAAATCCAAATGTTTCCATTTGGGTCTATGACAGAGGAATATTGCGCTTTGGTCGAAGGGTCGGATATTGGACTTTTGAATTGGTTGAAGAAAGTTTTTCAAATGATTATTTATTTGGTGCTGGAAATGATTTTTGGGGAAATAAATTTTTTAGGTTTACTAACGCTTCTTTTGTGGACTACAGAGTTTATGTTGACAGGCACAACGGGAAAGGGTTTGATTTTGCATTGAATGCTCGTGGAAACAGTAATGTGGCTATTTCTGAGTTGAATTTGACAAAAGGATTGAACACTGTCAGAGTTGTTTCAACTGCCAGCACGTGGAGATATCAAAATGGAATAATGACAAACAACATCAGCATTAGATATTGGAATTTTGAATATCAAAGAGATGTTTTTCTTGAGCAAGATTATCAGTTCACCGTGCCGTTTGCAAACATGTTTTCTTTTGATGGGCATCGAGATTCTTCATATCGTGCGTATCATTCGATTGATGGAGTGAATTTTGTTTTTGTGAGAGAATTGCCACGTGCTAGTCGAGTTTTAGTGAGATTTTCAGACTTTAATTTAGGAAAAGGCAAGAACACAATAAGAGTTGTTTGCACAAGGGAAAATGCTAACATCAGATATTCAAACAGCATTCTTAAAGTTGGAAGAACAATAGGCCATTGGGATTTTTATTTGCAAGAAACTGAATTTGTTGGAAAGCATGATTTTAGAATCAGTAATGGCGTGATAGTAGGATTCAATGAACAGTTTGGTGGAACATTAAATCTCAGAACCTATCATAGTGTTTCGGGTGATAATTTCAATCTTGTGATGCAAGGAACAGGAACTTTCAACAGAGAAATCGCAAGAATTCCTTTACAAGTTGGAACAAATTTTTTAAAACTCGTGACAAATGAAAAAGTCTTTGACTATCAAAACGGTGTTCTTTTCAGTGGAATTGAAACTTCGTTTTGGGAAATTTATGTTGAGTTTGACGATTATTTGCATGACTACGATTTTCGAGTCACAAACAACAGACAAAATTTTACTTGGAATTCAAACGCTAACTACAAAATTTATGTGAAAAGAGGAGACAGCAGTGAATTTGTTTATTTGGTGTCAAGACAGGGAAGTTGGTATCACGCTATTGGATTACTCAATTTAGAAGAAGGAAAAAATATTGTCAAAGTCATTAGGCACAATATTTTGAATTCATATTTCTATTTTGATGGAACGCTTCTTTTGAGCAGGTATATTGGAAAGTGGGAAATATATTTTTCAGAAAAAAATGAATATATCCACAATTATTATTTCTCCATTGCAAATATTGCAACCCCTGTTCTGCATGCATTTTTTATGTGGGAATGGAGAGTTGATGCGTGGGACTTCTTGAGTGTTGATTATCGAGTTTATTTAGATAGGCATGACGGAAATGGTTTGAATTTTGTTCAGCGAGCAGGAAGAACTCCGGGTCTTCACATGAAATATATTCAATTGGAAAGAGGTTTCTATACTATTAGAGTTGAAAGTGAACGGGCAATTTTTGGATATTCAAATGGAAAAATGAGGTATGGAATTAGTGTTGGAATTTGGGATTTCTATTTCTCAGAAGAAGACTTCATGGGCGACTACAATTTTAAAGCCCTAGGTTGTGATTTAATTTTTGATGGGATGGTCACGACATACAGTGTCTATATTGACAGGCACGACGGAGATGGTTTTGTTTTCGCAACATCATCATTTACATGGATAAATGGCGTTCACAGGTTTTTTTCTAGGTTTGGAATTGTCTCTGGGTCATACACAATAAGAGTTCAAACGGACATTCACTATTTTTATCAAAACGGTGTTTTAAAGCGTGGAAAAAGCTATGGATATTGGGAGTTCTATGTCGAAAAAGGACGTGTCAGAGCGAACTATGTTCTTGAAAGTGGCTATCCAAGATGGGGTAATGATGTTGTGACTTGGGATGGAGCATGCGGAGTCGTGTATGAAGTGTTCAAAATTTTTCCTTGTGGAAATTATGAGTTTGCTTTTTCGCTTGTTCCATCTATAAATGCAGGAATCAATATTTATTGGCGTGGAGAAATCACAATAAGAGTGGAGGGTTTTATAACAAGTTACCAAGACGGATTCTTGAAAATAACAATAAGCTATGACTATCTTTCTTTCTATGTCCATGAAGATGGGACAGTTGAACTAATTTTCCAATAAAAAACAGGAGAAAAAACAATGCAATATCGTGAAGATAAACACGGAAATAAATTGTCGACCCTTGGACTTGGGTGCATGAGGTTTTCTGGAAATAACAAAGAAACAGAAAAAATGATTTTAGAAGCGATTGAAAAGGGTGTTAATTTTTTTGATACTGCGTTTATTTATCCAAACAGCGAAAAAAGACTTGGAGAAATTCTCAAAAAACACGACAAAAGAAAAGATGTTTTCGTTGCAACAAAGCTTCCGCATTCAAAGTGTGTGACAAAATATGACTTTGACAAATATTTTTCAATCCAACTTGAAAGACTTCAAACCAATTATATTGATTATTATTTTATCCATAACATAACCGATTTTGAGCAGTGGACAAATCTTCAAAAACTTGGCATTGAAGATTGGATTCGAGAGAAAAAAGAGACTGGAGAAATCAAGCAAATAGGGTTTTCTTTCCATGGAACTTGTGATGATTTTTTGAAAATTCTTGATTCCTATGATTGGGAATTTTGCATGATTCAATATAACTATTATGCTGAAAACTATCAAGCGGGAAAAACGGGGCTATTAAAAGCATTCGAAAGAGGCGTGCCAGTCATGATTATGGAGCCACTTCTTGGCGGTAAGCTTGCGACTGGGCTTCCAGAACAAGCGCTCAAAATGTTTAAAAAGTCAAATCCCGAATTGATGCCAGTTGATTGGGCATTTTGGTGGCTTTGGAATCAAAAAGAAGTAACGGTAGTTTTGAGTGGAATGAACACGCTTGAGCAGATGCAACACAATATCAAATCGGCAACAAATTTCAAGCCTTTAACTGATGAAGAGAAAAGTGTCTATGTCGATGTCGTTCGTCTGTTTCAAAAATCCTACAAAATACCATGCACCAATTGCAACTACTGCTTGCCGTGTCCAAAAGGAATAAACATTCCATCATGTCTCTCATCCTATAACACAGGAGCATCGCAAGGATTTATGTCGGGAATGAGACAATACATCACAAGCACGGCAGTTGTCTCAAAAAATCCCTTGAGTCCAAGAAAATGCAACAAATGCGGAAAATGTGAAAAACAATGCCCGCAAAACATTGAAATCACGAAAACTCTGAAAAAAGTTGCTCGACGATATGAAAACCCATTTTTTCGCTTTTTGCTAGGAATAGTGAGAATTGTAATGGTTGGAAAAGGCAGAAGGGCAAAAAAAGAAAACTAGTATTTTGTGGATATCCCAACAATGGAGAGACAATAGCATTATA
>WQSV01000090.1 GCA_009787685.1 Bacillota bacterium | reverse complement strand
GAATGTGAATGTTGCGTGGTTTATGGGACATACCCATGCGAATGCAACAATAATCAACCAACAATCTGCGATGAATGTCAAAATCCAGTGACTGAATGTGAGTGTTGCGCGGTTTATGGGACATACCCATGCGAATGCAATAACAATCAACCAACAATCTGTGATGAATGTCAAAATCCAGTGACTGAATGTGAGTGTTGCGTGGTTTATGGGACATACCCATGCGAATGCAACAATAATCAACCAACAATCTGTGATGAATGTGGTGAGATTGAAGATGATTGCAAGTGTTGTTATGTTTGCGAAACTCATCCATGCTCATGTCCAACATGGTCAGTTAATGTTTGGAATTTGACCGCTAACAGACTCTATGTTCTTTCTTTGAGAAACGACAGTCCAGCTGCACTTGATGCAAGCCTAATCAGATCGGCGAGCATCGTCACAATCACTGTTGGCACTCAAACCTTTTTCTTTAATGTCGCGAGCGATTTCACAATCACTTTGACACTAGAATTGCTCCAAGCTTTTGGCTACAACGCTAATGACATAGCAACAGTTTTTTTGTCATCATTTCCATTGACTGTTGAAATGACAATTGTCACAACGGCTGGACAAAACGTTTATCTTTTTGCCTATATCTATTCTCCGGGTCCATGCGGATTTTATCCATGTAGATGTTGTGAAGAATGCGACGGGTATCCATGCGTTTGTTGCACAATTTGTCATCGTTATATATGCGAGTGTCCTCCTCCAACATGGTCAGTTAATGTTTCAAATCTGACTTCAAACAAGCAATATATTCTAGTTCTAAGAAACGACAGCACTCCACTAGGCGGGGTCACTTCAAGTGTTTTGAGAGAAGGTAATATCGTCACAATCTCTGTCATGACGCAAAATTTTGTTTTCAATGTTGAAAATAATCACATCGCTTTGTCTCTTGCATTATTCATGGCTTTTGGCTATGGGTCCTACACCATCTTAACAGTTCAATTCAGTCCATCAACATATAACCTTGTGATAACAGTCACAACAACTGTCGGACAAAACACCTATGTCTTCACATATATTCATGCCCCGGGCCCATGTGGCTATCATCCATGCATATGCTGTGATGAATGCGGAGCATATCCGTGCATTTGCTGCGAAGAATGCTTGAAGTTTGATTGCATTTGTTGTGAAGAATGTGAAAAATATAATTGCATTTGTTGTCAAGAGTGCAAAAGTCTCGTCTGCATTTGTTGCATCACATGCCAAAAATATGATTGTGTTTGTGGACCATGCGGATTTCATCCATGCATATGCGATGAAAATAATGAGCCAGCAACAACTCCTTGTGGAAATTACCCATGCACTTGCGAAGACTCAGTTGTCCTTTCAACACCTCAAACTGTGTGGCGCGGACGAGGCACATGGGGTGAAGTTGGCAGAAACTATATCATCTGGAGCGAAGTCATGAACGCAACAGCATATAGGGTCTATGTCTTCACGGTTGGCTCATCTGGTTGGACTCTTCATGGTATTGTCCAAGCACCATCAAGATATATTGACGGAATATTTGCTTTAACAACAAATATTGTTGGAGTCCATTATGTGAGAATTCAAGCAATCTCAAATCTTTGGGGTTTTGAAAACAGTGGTTTTATCTATAAAAGAATAACCGTTTCAATTGGGTCAAACTTTGATGAAAATGATGAAGAATATTTCTATGTTTACTATTTCTATGAAGCAGTGTTCGACACTCCGGATATTTCCGTAATGTTGCCAGTCGTGACGCTTGAGTCGCCATCAAACATTCGTGCCGAAATTGCAGTTCAAAATTCAATCGTTTGGGACGAAGTTGAGGACGCAATGCTCTACAGGGTCTATGTTCTTTTCCAAGGAGAGAACACATGGCAACTCCACACACAAACAACTGCAACAAGAATATCGACTTTCTTTGGTGGGCAAAGTGCTTTTGCTTCAAGAGTTGGGAATCACTTTGTGAGAATCCAAGCGTTCAATTTTGATGGTGGAATTTTTGCATCAGAATTTAGCTATGTTTCGTTTGAAATCAATGTGTTTGGAAACTTGCATGGAAGTTTGAATGTTGTTGCAAGTGTTGATATTCCAGACCCATGCGAACCAAGCAATCTAGAATCGCCGTCAAACATAAGACGCGGACAAGGAGTTCATTCATCTGCACTAATTTGGGATGCATGTCAAAATACGGACTTCTTTAGAGTCTATGTTCGAGTGCAAGGTTCAAATGAATGGATTCTTCACCCAGACCAACCAGTCCACTCTCAAATAGACTTTTTCTTCCAAAGAGGAAACTCTGACTTGATTAATAGCATGCTCGACAATCCCGGAGACCACCTAATCAGAGTTCGTGCAATGTCACTAACTCAAGACTATTTGCCATCAGCTTTCTCTTATGTCATTGCTCGTTCAGCTTCGGGATTCGTCTTGTCTTTAACTCCAATACTTCAAAACAATAATTAATAGTTTTTCAAAAACAGATGATTAAAATCGTCTGTTTTTGTGATTTTTGCACACATTTATATTGCGCAAATGCAGATAATATATTTTACATATCAAGTGATATTATTTTTTGATTTTCATGAAAAAAGTATTGACATATTCTAAAGTATATGATATGATATAAAGAATTAAATAATCTTGCATGCAAAATGATTGCAAAGTAATTGCTTGTTTGGTCATTTGCGACAAGAACGCTGTCAGCGTAAAGGAGAAGAGAAGAATGAAAAAACTAAAAATCATTATTACAGTTGCAATAATGTTCACACTCGCCCTTGTCATGTTAACCGCATGTCCAAATGGAAATGGGTATGAAAATGGAGAAGCTCACACTGTTTCATGGACAGCAACAGGCGCAACTGTCACTGCAACTGTTGGTGGAGAAGCCATCACAAGCGGAAGCCAAGTTGAAAACGCAACAATTGTTGTTTTTTCGTGGAACGCTCCAAGTGAAGGCTATCGCATGAGAATAACTGTTGGGGAAAATGCACCACAGCATCGTGAAAGAAATGTCACGACATTTACTCAAGCAATAACATCAGACACATCAATCACGTTCACTGTTGTTCCAGTTCAAACAACAGCTGAAATGTTTACTGTCACTTGGACAGGAGCTGGAGTGACGAGTGCAGAAGTCACGTCTGGAGGGCAAGTCACAAATGGAACAAACGTCACTTTCAATTGGACTCAACCAGCCGAAGGTTTCCGCATGAGAATCATTGTTAATGAGGGCACTGCGGAGTATCTTGAGCGTTCAGTCACAACTTTTTCTCAAAACATAACAGCTGACATCAACATTGCGTTTGCAATTGTTCCAGTAATCGTGGAAACTCAACAGTTCACAATCAGTTGGACAATGCCGTCATGGTTCACAATCGTTGCAATGGTTGATGGAAATGAAATCAACAGCGGAAGTCTTGTGTTGAGCGGAGAGAGCATAATGTTTCTTTGGGGCGAAATTCCAGATGGCTATTCAGTGAGAATTGTGACAGATGAGGTTGACCGCTTTGAGCTAGAAGCAGGATACTGGATTCTTGAAAGCATTTCAAGCGATAGAGAAGTTGCTTTCACATTGGAAGAAAGACCGTTCACATTGAACGGAAAATGGAGATTAAGTGAAGAAGGTCTCGTTCAAATCAACGCTGCTATCGCTGAGCTTGGTGGGCAGCTGCTCAACCTCAATTCAGCAAGAGCATTATTCTATGCCGCTGTTTATGGTGATGCGATGTATCTCAACGCAGGTGGTGGCGGAAGATGGCTAGCTTTCAAGTTTGAATATATTGACGGAGAATATGTTGGAAGACAGTTCCGCGCAGGAATCGAACACGTTATTGTCTTTGATATCTATGAGAGAAGAATGACAATTCGTTTTCCGGGAAGACTTCTATCCGGAGCTTTCTCAAGATTTGAAACAGTCGATTTGGAGTTCCAACACGACCATCATGTTGATATTGTTTTCAACGAAACTCCAAGAAACCCATCAGTGCCATCAGTTGGTGAGGGCATTTTCTTGAGCGCAAGCAGTCCTAACAACAACTACTCATTGCCAGCAGCATATAATCACAGGAGTGTTCAACTAGGTTTCAGAGTATATGTGCAAGACGAAAATGGAGAGTTCGTGTTCAAAGGAAACGCGCCTCAAACGCACCAATTTCCAGTCGGGGCTCTCGGACTAGATGCTGGTGTGAATACTATTCGACTTATTGCCCATGGCGGGCCAGTATTTTACAATGGAAGAATCGTTGTTTTTACTGAATCAGAGGCGAGAGAAACAACTATTAATATTGACAGCGTGGACACCAGCACACAACTGACAAGTCCATATAACCTTCAATTCAGCCATCAAACAATCTATTGGAACACTCGTCATTCGTCAATCGGTGGCGCTGGAGGTCGTTTGTCAAGAGCAGTCTATTATGAATTATGGGTTCAAAGGGGTGGAGTTGGAGAGTTTGTTCTTCATTCAATACACCTAAGAGCAACGACTTTTAATGGGCAAGCAATCGCAGGGTTTGATGACGGAGACGTGGTTAGAGTCAGAGCTGGTGGCTACTCAGCATCTCTTCACGAAGGAGTTCTGGTTATTCAATCACCATCTGATTTTGAAGAAATCACAATCACTTCCGCTCCATCAAACTTTAGAATAATGGGCGAATGGCTTGTTTGGTCATCAAGAATTGCTGGAGCGCACAGTGTTCATTTGTCAAGAGATGGCGGACCGTTTGTTTATCAAACGACCAGAAGTAATTTTCCATATGGCGTGTGGCTAGGACACGGGCGCGAGGACTTTTCTTTCACCGCATCTGACTATACTATCCGAGTTTATGCAGGAACTGTTTCGGGTGACCTAAGTTTTAATATTGAAGAGATTGTTTCTAGACAATTTGAAGCTCCGACAGATATTACTGTTGCTGGGCAGTTGTGGCTCAGTTTTAGTCCTCGTTCGCCAGCCCGTCTTCATTGGTTCTATGTTCAGTTGAACGGAGAAGGAGACTTTATTAGATGGACCGGAATGACAGGAATACCTCTAGCAACTGCGTTAAACTTCACTCTTCCAGCAGGTACACACAACATAAAAATTAGGTCAATTGCATATTTTCAAAACAGGCGCACATTCGGATTTGAAGAAACTGAAAATGGATTTTTATTAATTGAGTATCAGGATTCTGAACTCAGTGAAGCGTTTCAAATAACAGTTCGCACTCATCAAGTTATTGGTCAAACCCCATCAAACTTTAGAATGGATGGCGACTACACAATTCAATGGGATATGCCAACTGGAGGCTACACTACTTCTTTTCAACATGTGTTTTTAAGACGCCAAGGAGAAACTCAATTCATCGGTCTTGGAACTTTCATTGCAATGCAAAGTGGAGTGATTCCTTATATCACTTTCAATGACCCAGAAAATGCTGGAAATATTTTTGCATTAACTCTCCCCGAAGGTTCTCATGAACTGAAAGTCTATTTCGCGGTCCCAACTGAATGGAATTTGATTGATGGAGAAATCCACAAAAATGTTTCAGTTGCAACGACAGTTATTTTGAATGTCGACAGCAATGGTCGCATCACACTTGGGTAAAAGAGCTGATTAATGTTTTCAACAAATTTTTAACTCTATTCCTCAAGTTGTTAAGTGCTTGTCAGCAACCACGCATTAGGGGCATATTATCCATAAGGCACACCTAAACGAAGTTAGCAGAAATTAAATAATCAAGTTTCTTCTTGACACAAAAAGACGGAGCTAGTGGACGAGAACGCAGATGTTGGACTCTAAAGCCCTTGCTCTCATGAAAAGTTGCTGAGGTTTCAAACAAAACAAAAAAAGGACTATCTCAAACAAGAGATAGTCCTTTTCAAATTGTCAAAAAACTGTGCATCCATTTTCGACCTAACATGCCGAAGTGCTTTGATGATAGCCAACTCCATTAAAGCTACCTTACATCACATGTTATGCTCTGCTTAGTGCTGCTGCGATCAAGCCCTGACACGGTTCACAGTATAACATTGCATAAGACCTTAATATCAACATCGCTTTTCACCGGCTAACCCCCCACACATTAAGCCTAGAATGGCATTCAGTCCTGCTGTTGCGGATTGCAGGTAACAGGGCACCGCAAGCTCCCCACCTAGCACAGTGATGCTAGTCTAACACACTTTTTAAATACTGTCAAGCACTTTGTGTCAAAAACCCAATAAAAAAGTTTTGACTATTTTCTCGAGTTTTGGCGATTCTTCAAGTTCAAGTCGACTCCAACAAAGGCATCAAAGATGCTTGACAAGGGGTCTTCGACCCTCTTGACGAAGAGCGCAAATACACGCAGAACCCGACAGAGCAGTCGAAGACTGTTGACAAGGGCTTTCAGCCCTTCTGTGG
>WQSV01000089.1 GCA_009787685.1 Bacillota bacterium | reverse complement strand
TGTGACATCAATCATTGAGCCAGAAACTGCAAAATGGGAAGCAGTTGGGTTTATTGCTTTTATTATTTTGTTGAATGCCATTATTGGATTTGTTCAAGAGGGTAAGGCAGAAAAGGCAGTTGAAGCGCTGAAAAAATCAACGAAACCATATGCAAAAGTAATGCGTGGCGGAGTTGTCATGAGTGTCAAAACCGAAGAGTTGGTTATTGGCGACATTGTTCTTTTAGAAGCAGGTGACATAGTCCCTGCTGACTTGAGGCTAATTGAGTCTGCATCGCTCATGATTGAAGAAGCAGCTCTCACCGGGGAGAGCGTTCCAGTTGAAAAAAGTGTCGATGTGATTGAGGGGGAAAACCTTCCGCTTGGTGACATGAAAAACACTGCTTTCATGAGTGGAATTGTCACTTATGGACGAGGAAAAGGTGTTGTTATAGCAACGGGAATGCAAACCCAACTTGGTTTGATTGCGGATCACATTGCAAGAGAAAAAGCTCCATCGACTCCGCTAACAAGAGCAATAACAAAAACAACAAAAATGATCGCAGCTGTCGTTGGTGTTGTAGCAGCGTTTATTTTCTTGACCCGTGCTATTTGGCCAGCTGGAATTTTCAGTGGATATGGCGCGTTCAATGCGCCTTATGGTGGCGGAAACATTTGGATTGAAGCAATGCTCTTGACTGTTGCAATTGCAGTTTGTGCGATTCCTGAAGCGATTCCAATTTGTGTCAACATAACAATGGCACTCGGCGTTCAACGAATGAGCAAGAAAAAGGCAATAATTCGAAATTTGCCAGCAGTTGAGACTCTTGGAAGCACCGAGGTTATTTGTTCTGACAAAACGGGAACAATAACACTCAATAAAATGACTATTCAAGAGGTTTTTCCGAAAGAATGCAAGTGTGAAGACGATAAAGACAAGATGAACATTTGTATGCTTTTGTGCAATGACACCCATGTGTCATATGAGGAAGAATCTTGCGAGAATGGAGAGAAGAAAAAGAAAATAGTCACAATAGGAGACCCAACAGAGGTCGCGATGGTCAACTACGCATATTCATGTGGTTTTGACAAAAACGAACTTGAAGAGAAATATCCAAGAGTTTCAGAGTTGCCATTTGACTCGAACCGCAAAATGATGTCAACAGTCAACAAGACTGAAAAAGGTTTGACGATGTATGTCAAAGGGGCTCTTGACAATATTTTGAAGCATTGCACGAAAATTCTTGACAATGGAGTCGTCCATGAAATAACTGAAGAAGACAGAAAGAGAATTTATGCAGCATCAAAAGAATATGCAAGAATGGCTCTTCGAGTTTTGGGCTATGCCTACAAATCAATTGATTTAAAAGACGGTCAAAAATTGACTCATGCGGATGAAAGTGATTTGATTCTCATTGGTTTTTCGGGACTAATCGACCCGCCACGCGAAGAAGTTATTGAAAGTGTGAAGACTTGCAAAGAAGCAGGAATCACAACAATCATGATAACGGGGGACCATTATGACACTGCTTTTGCAATAGCAAAACAGGTCGGAATCGCAGAAACTGAAGACCAAGTTATTACTGGTTCAAAACTGTGTGAAATGAGCGATGAGGAGCTTAAAGAAAAAGTTCTTAACTATCGTGTCTATGCAAGAGTCAATCCAGAACACAAGCTTCGAATTGTCAAAGCTATTAAATCTCTCGACAAAATCGTTGCGATGACTGGTGATGGTGTCAATGATGCTCCAAGCATAAAAGCTGCTGATATTGGAATCGGAATGGGTATTTCTGGAACAGAAGTCACAAAAGGTGCCGCTGATGTTATTTTGACTGATGACAATTTCGCAACAATTGTCTCAGCGGTCAAAGAGGGAAGACGAACCTACACAAACATTCTAAAAATCGTAATCTATCTTGTGGGTTTATCACTTGCAGAATTAATTCTTTTGACTGCAATCATGGCAATCTGGGGAAGACCATTTTTCTCACCATTGCTCATTCTTTGGATAAATGTTGTCAACGACACGCTTCCAGCAATCGCACTAGGTTCGCTCCCTGCAGAAAAAGACATAATGAAGAAAAAACCCAACAAGTCGGGCAAAAGTCTTTTCAGCGGAGCAACGGGAATTTCAATCGTGGTCTATGCCGCAAACATGATTATCCTTGTTTTGCCAACCTATTTAATCAGCACATTCGTTTTGAATTTGCCGAGTCCAGTCGCGATAACAATGGCTTATCTCGTTTTCGGTGTCACCGAAATCGTTCATCCATTTAATCTAATCCATTCAAGAAAATCAGTATTAAAATCTCACCCATTTAGGTCAAGATTTCTCAATATCGCAATCCTCATCACAATAGGACTTGTCATCGCAAGCATAACTGTCCCGTTCCTCAACACCCTTTTGGACACGGTTCTTCTAACAACGTGGTATCAATGGATATTCCCAGTTGGTATGGGTCTAATGGTCGTTCCGCTTGCAGAAGTCTATAAATTCATTATGCGAAGAATTGACAAAAAACGAGAAGAGAAAAGTGATTGGAAATTGTTGCAAAAGTAATATATTAATGTTATAATAATGAAGACACCTCTTTTATGAGGGGTCTTCATTTTCAAAAAATAATCTGTTTGTGATTACTATTGAATTAAGCACCCACCAGCAACTGGGCACACAGGCGGCGTGTATTGTTAAAAATGCCAAAATTGCTTCTCCACCACATTGTTGGTGTGTTTTTGAAGCATAACACTTCACATGACCAGTTGCAAGTCTGATTAGCAACTAATCTCAAAAAAGGAGTCAAGCAAATGAAAAACATTCTAATTGCACCATCAATTTTATCCGCCGACTTTTCCAAAATGGGAGAAGAAATTTCTCGCATGCAAATGTCGGGGTCTGACATAATTCATTGTGATGTCATGGATGGCTTGTTCGTTCCAAACATAACTTTTGGGCCAAAAATGATTGCGGATATTCGGAAAATAACGACCCTTCCATTAGATGTTCATTTGATGATTGAAAAACCAGAGCGCTATGTTGAACATTTCATCAAAGCGGGCGCGGACTACTTAACCATTCATCATGAAGCAACGAAAGAACTTGTTCCAACGCTCAAAAGAATCAAAGAGTGCGGAGTGAAATCTGGCGCTGTTATCAGTCCAGACACTGAAGTGAATGTTCTTAAGGGAGTATTGCAGTATTGCGATATGGTTGTTCTCATGAGCGTTTATCCGGGTTTTGGCGGTCAAAAATTCATTGAAAAATCAATTCAACGACTAAATGAGTTGAGCGAACTTGCAAGAAACGAAAATCCGTCAATCCTAATCGAAGTTGATGGTGGAGTGACAAAAGAGAATGCAAAACAAATAACTAATGCAGGAGCAACAGTCCTAGTCGCTGGAAACACCGTATTTTCAAGCTCTGATCCACGTGACACAATCAAACAACTAAAAAGCTAAGAAGGTAACAAAAATGAAAATTTCAATCAAAGAACTTAATGAAAAAATCAAAGCAAGCATTCAAAAAACGCTTGCAACAGAACTAAAAAATCACAACAAAATTTCAATTGCAGATGTTGAGTGTGCTGAAAATTTGAAAACAGCAAAAGTCTTTTTTGGAATAGGCGGTGGCTATGACGTTGATGCGAGAAATGCTTTTGTGACAACGGATAATGCAAAGGTTTTTAGAAAAGCACTGAAAGAAGATTTGAAAGATATTGTTGAGCTTATTCCGAAAATATCTTTTGTCGCCGCTTGTTGGTAATAAAAAAATCACTCAAAATGTAATTGGTGCATATATAGTAGTATTATGAGAATTGTATGTGTCAGAATGCCAAGGTGCATAAGCCCAATAATAAAAGTTTTTCTTCGTCCAGATGGAGTGAGAAGGAGACACCATTCGCATCGTCCACCATCGCACNATCGTCGTCCACCACCACATCGTCATTGTCCACCTCATCACCCTCACAGAAGACCCCATCGTTAAAGGGTTGACAAAATCAAAAAAGAAAAAGAACGTTAGCTCTAACGTTCTTTTTCTAAATTTGGACAAGCAGTTTTTTAATCCTTTTGAGCTAATTCCTCGTGGTTTTTGTCGCGCCACCTTTAGCCCAACATACGCAGTTTTACTGAGGAAAGAGCTTCATTTAAGATTAAGAGTGAAATGTAAAAATTGAGAGGAAAGATGAAAATCGTTGAGAAGTGTCTTTGAAGCCTTTGTTGAAACTATGCTAGCACTGAAAACACCACATGAATGCATTGAAAATTCTTAATCTCTTTTTTGAGAGAAGGACAATAGCATGCATCGTTTAATGACTGAAGTCAATTTTCAATTGTAATCATTGAAGAGAAAAATGTCCACAAAAAAAGCGAGGCTAATTTAAAAAACTAAACCTCACTTTTCATTTTTAACATTTCACTTAAAAAATTAGTCTTTGTTCGCTGTTCTCATGCAACGAGTGCAAAGATACTCTTTCTTTTCAACGCCATCAAGCTCAACGTTAACTTTTTTCAAGTTAACGCCAAATGAACGTCTTGTTTTGCGGTTAGAGTGAGAAACATTGTTTCCGCTCGCTCTTCTTTTAAGACACACAGCACATTCTCTTGCCATAGTTTTTTTACCTCCGATTTTTTGAGTCAAAAGTGGTGAGAAACTAGTTTCTTGTTTTTCGCTTAAAACTCTTTTTCTTTCTAGGTTGTGTTTATCAAACACAACCTATCAATAATACCACATTTAAATTTTTTTGACAAGTGTTTTTTTAGTCAAAATTAAAATTATTTTAAAAACTTAGCAACTAAGAAATGACTTGGTTTTGGCTGAAAAAATAGAAAAATTAAGTTTTTTGAGTAATTTTCATGAAATATTCAAGAAGTTGCGTTCAAATGGTTGCAAAAAATTGCAAGATGAGTTAAAATTATGCATAGATAACATATACTATTCAGTGTAAACTATGTTAGATTTAAAACAAGAAAAGAAGAAAGGAGGCTCGCACTATGGCAGTTAGCACCGCTAATGCATATGGAAAAATAACAATCAATCAAGACGCTATTGCTCAAGTTGCAGGACTTCTTGCGCTTGATTGCTATGGTATTGTTGATCTCGTCTCAAACAAAAGAGGTGGGTTCAATCTTTTGAATTTGATGAACAAAAAAAGAATTTCGCGAGGAGTCAAAGTGATGACTCATGGTGACAAAATTTCTATTGACTTGTTCGTTATCGTTAAATATGGTGTGAGTATTGATGCTGTTGCCCAATCACTGAAGAAAGGTATTCGATATGGCGTCGAAAAATTCACAGGAATGAGCGTTCAAACCGTGAACGTTTTTGTGGCAGGAGTCAAAGTTTAGTGAAAAAGGAGTTGGGAATAGAGAACAGTGATATTCAAATTAAATTTTAATAGTTTCATGTTCCATTCATTATGTCCCACACCCCAAACTCTATGCCACTTCTTTAAAGGAGTATTATGAGCGAAAAAACTCAAAAAACAGATAAAACAAAAGTTGAAAAACTAGACAAACTAACAGGCGCATTGCTTCGAAAAATGGTTATCAATGCAGCAAAACTGATTGATATCAACAAAGACCATGTCGATGCATTGAACGTTTTTCCAGTTCCAGACGGCGACACTGGAACAAATATGTCATTAACCATGATGAGTTGTGCCAAAGAAGTCGCCGCATGCCCATCAAACGGAATTGAAGAGATTTGTGGAGCAATGAGCAAAGGAGCTCTTCGAGGAGCAAGAGGAAACAGCGGTGTTATCCTTTCTCAAATAATCAAAGGAATATCAAACGGCATAGCAGGAGCAAAAGTTGTTAACATCAAAGCATTCGCAAAAAGCCTTGTTCAAGGAAGCGACATAGCCTATAAATCTGTGACAAAACCTCGTGAAGGAACGATGCTGACAATCATCAAAGCTCTTGCTGACAGTGCCTCTATTCACAGCAAAAAGAGCATGGAATTCCCAGAGTTTTTGGAAAAAATCATCGAAGATGGTGAAGAAATGCTCAAAAGAACCCCAGATATGTTGCCAATTTTGAAAAAGGCGGGGGTTGTTGATGCAGGCGGAAGAGGTGTTTTGATTCTCTTTAAAGGCTTTTTGAACATTTTGAGAGGTATTGAAGATGTCAATCTTAGCTTTGATGACACAGTTTCAGCAGAATTTGACGAAAAATTCTCTGAGGGCGCTCACTTTGACTTCTCTGATTTGGCTGAAATTGAATTTGCATATTGCACTGAATTCCAAATTATCAACATAAAGAAAAAGACAACTGAAGCGAACATTGACAGACTAAGAGAGCATCTTGAAACTATCGGAGATAGTGTTTTGGTCATCGGAGACATCCAATTTGTCAAAGTTCATGTTCACACAAATGAGCCGGGTGTTGCATTAACTTATGCTCTTGAACTCGGTGAAGTCGACAAAATCAAAATAGACAACATGCTCGAACAGAACAGAGACCTTGTCGGCAAAAGAAAAGAAGATCTCAAACCATTTGGA
>WQSV01000088.1 GCA_009787685.1 Bacillota bacterium | reverse complement strand
TTTTCTTGACATCCGCTTGTTTTGCGTTTTTTGATTTTCCTAGAATTGATGCACATCTTGCATGGGTATATTGAATATACACTCCTGTTTCGCCTTCGAAATTGAGAGCGGCGTCATAGGAAAATTCAAGATCTTTGATTCTTGATGATCTTAAAGCGAAGAATATTGCTGAACCCGTTCCAATAATTTTTGCGACCTCTTCCTTGTTCTCAAGGCTGGGGTTTTTTTCGTCGATTGAATCGAGTGCTTTTTTTTCGGCTGTGTCGAGAACATCTTTTAGTAGAACCGTGTTGCCTTTTCTTGTTGAAAGCGCTTGGCCTCCCTCAAGACTCACCATTCCGAATGCGACATGCTGACAATCTTTTGACCAATCATGACCCATTTTGCTCAAAACCTCAAAAACTTGTTGGAAGTGAAGATTTTGTTGATAGGCAACAACATAGAGACATTTTTCAAAGTTATAGGTTTTTTTTCGATATAATGCTGCGGCGAGATCACGCGTTGCATAAAGCGATGCTCCATCAGATTTTCTGATTAGACACGGCGGATATTTGTCGTTTTCAAATTTGACAACTTGAGCCCCGTCACTTGTTTCTAATAAGCCTTTTGCTTTTAATTCATCAACAACAGCGTCTAATTTGTCGTTATAGAAACTCTCACCGTTGTAGCTGTCGAATTGGACTCCAAGTCGGTCATAAATTTTACCACATTCATCGAGCGTTATTTGTTTGAATTTCTCAAAAATTTCAAGGGCCTCATTATCACCTTGTTCAATCTTTTTGAACCATTTTCTTGCTTCATCATTCATTGAAGGCTCAATTTCCGCATCTTCATGAAAGCGGACATAGATTTTGTTGAGAAGGTCAATTCCGCCTTTTTCCAACTCTTTGAACGAAGTGTAGCGCTTGAATGCGACAATCAATTTTCCAAACTGAGTTCCCCAGTCACCGAGGTGGTTTATTCCAACAACATCGTAGCCAAGGTATTTATAGATTCGATAAAGCGAGCCACCCAAAGTCGTTGCAATAAGATGACCCATATGAAAAGGCTTCGCGATGTTAACAGAAGAGTAGTCAATACATATGGTTGAATTAGCATTCGACGTCAAATCTTTGGGAGTTTTGAAGTTTTCTCCTCTTGACTGAACATATGATAATGTGTTCGCAATAAATTTTTCGCGATTGATTTTGAAATTGACATATCCCGCAACAACTTCTGCCGATTCTATGTCGTCATTTTTTTGGAAAGAATCCTTGACCATTTCCGCAACCATTGTTGGAGATTTTTTAAGTTGCCCTGCGAATTTGAAACACGGCAAACAATAGTCCCCCATAGACGCATCTTTTAGCGGAGCAAGAAGAGAATAAAACTCTTCCGATTTTACATTGTCAAGAAATATGCTTTCTGAAATTATTTTTTTGTGGTCAATCATTTTAAGAATGGCGAGTGAAGATATTGATAAATTTTATTCTTCATCCTTAACTTCACTCTTTTAAAATTAGACGTTAAATCTAAAGTGGACGACATCGCCGTCTTTAACAACGTATTCTTTTCCTTGAAGGGAAAGTTTGCCTTTTTCTTTTGCGGCTGTCATTGAACCGAGGGCTTTGAGGTCTTCAAAAGCAACAACTTCGGCGCGAATGAAACCACGTTCAAAGTCGGTGTGAATTTTGCCAGCAGCTTGTGGCGCTTTTGTTCCGCTTTCAATTGTCCACGCTCGTGTTTCTTTTTCTCCGGCTGTTAGATAGCTAATGAGCGACAATGTCTTATAGCCAGTTGAGATAACTTGTCCGAGTCCACTTCCTTCGATGCCAAGTTCACGCAAGAATTCTGCACGAGTGTCTTCGTCAAGCTCAGCAAGTTCATTTTCAATTTTTGCAGAAAGGACAATAACCTCACTTCCCTCTTCTTTTGCATATTCTTTGACTTTTTTGACGTAGTCGCTCTCTGAATTCACTTCGTCTTCCGAAACATTTGCACAATATATCATCGGCTTGTTAGACAAAAGAAAGAATGATTTCGAGTGTTCTTTTTCTTCATTCGTCATTTTAGTTGACCTTGCCGGTTTCCCCTCATGCAAAGTTTTGAGAATTTTTTCAAGAAGTTGAAACTCAAAGACATATTGTTTTTCTCCGACTTTAACAAGACGCTCTATTTTTGCTATTTTCTTTTCAACACTATCTATGTCAGCGAGAATTAGCTCATAGTTGATTGTTTCAATGTCTCCAACTGGGTCTATTGCCCCCGAAACATGAGTGATATTTGAATCAGCAAAGCAACGAACTACATGAACTATTGCATCAACTTCGCGAATATGGGAGAGAAATTTGTTGCCAAGCCCCTCACCTGTTGCGGCTCCCTTGATGAGTCCCGCGATGTCAACAAATTCCAATATTGCTGGAATTACTTTTTTTGAGGAATACATATTTGATAAATAATCCAACCTCTCATCGGGAACATTAACAATGCCAACATTCGGCTCGATTGTGCAAAAAGGATAATTTGCAACTTCTGCTTTTGCTCTAGTTATTGCGTTGAAGAGAGTACTCTTTCCAACATTAGGTAGTCCGACCATTCCAAGTTTCATTTTTTGTCTTATCATTAATTTGAAAATTTTATCAAATTAAAATTCCTTTTTCATTAATTTTGCTTTTTTTTAGTATATCAAAAAAAAAAGCTAAAATCAAGCATATTTTTTGACTAAATGAAAAAAACTAGAGAGGTCAAACAAAAGTCAAAATTTTGACTTCAAAAGGAGAAAAATAAAAAAATGATAAAAATTATTTCAACTGTTATGAGTATTGCGAGTGTTTTTAATCCAGTGCCGAATGATGCTCCAGAAGCCCCAAAAGTTCCAGAAACCTCGAAAGTTGGAACTGAAATCGTTCAACTAATGGAAAAAACACCTTATGAGCAAAACAACTACTATGGTGTTGATAATGTTTTTGCTGGGTCAAATGTTGATTACACTAATCATTTGAATCGCAATGCAAATCGTTTTCAACGTGAGGACGGCACTATTTTGCACCGTGATCTGATGGAGAGAAATCTTGTCATTGATGACAACATGATTAATGTTGACGGTTTGAAGAAAGAACAAAAACGCAATAATAGATTGGTCAATGACATGAAAAATGCGACACCTTACTCTCGCACTCGAATCAACAAAGAAAATGACACTGTTCGCACAAACTTGTCTCAAAAAGACAAACGAACGGTTAGACGTCATGAGAGAGGGGCAAGAATCAATAAAATGCTTCCACAGTTCGCTAAAGAAGCAATATGGGATTCATCACATATGCTCAAAGGAACGACCTATGCTGAAAGAAAAGCAGAACTTGACAACAGATTTGAGCATATGTTCAAACTAAAAGAAGAAATGACAGGCAAAAGTCGTGATGATATCAAAAAATATGAAGAATATAAAGCATTAAACAAGGTTTATCAAAGACAATTGCAGGGCATAGTTTGCGGATGGGTTGACGAAATGTGTGGTTCAAATGGTAATTGCGGAATGGAAAACGACTTTTCTTTTGGTCGCGATCATGTCAGACATGATGTTAATAGAGATGTTGCAAGAAATGATGTCACAAGAAACAACGACTGTAATGGGATTAATGATTGCAATCGTTATGAATTAAACAGAATGAATGGTATTCATTCGCTTGAACAGAATTTTGACAATCGTTTTGATAATGGCCTTAATCATCAAAATGAAAATCGTTATGGATTGAACAGATTGCCGAACGATTTTAAAAATGACGATAATGCAAACTCCACTGACTTAAATTGGTCTAATGACAGAGTCGCGACAAGAAAATATAACAATCAAAAAGTTAGAGGCGACGTTAGACTTCCAGAAAACAGCTTTAGGGAAAATTATCCAGTCAATTAATTCGATTTGATTGATTATTCAAGTTTAGTATTAACAAAATAATTAGAAACAAACAACCTTGAAATATACTCTCAAGGTTGTTTGTTTTTTTGATATTAATTGAACGATAATAATCCCCTGCAGGTTTGCAGGAGTCGAGTTGCGAGTGGTTTTTTAATAATAGTGAGCAATTTTAGTTTGTCGCGGCCGCTTCATCTTCTGCTTTTTGTTTTTCATTTTCCCTTTCAAATTCTTTCAAAATAGCGTTAAATAATTTTTCACGCGTTTCTTGATTGAGAGGATGAACAATGTCTTTATATTTTCCATCGGGCGTTTTTCTGCTTGGCATGTCTATGAAATAGGTGTTCTCATTTTTGACTCCTTGCAAAATTTTGACATCATGAACCGCAAAGCAGTCATCAACAATGAATGTCGCGACTCCTTTAAGTCTTGTGTCGTCTTTTCTAACTAATCTTACTCTGACTTCCGTAATGTTCATGTTGGGCTCACCTTCCTTTGAAACTGCAACAAAAAATCATGCAATTTCTTTGCTTTTTCGTGCCGGTCGTGCCTTTGATGAATATGTGTTTGGCAATATTATGCATTTATTATATCACACATAATATAATTTGTCAAGTGTTTTCAACACTTTTGTCGGAGATTGCTAACACAAGTAATTCCCNAACAGAGGGGTCGAAGACCCTTGTCAAGCATCTTCGATGCCTTTGTCGGAGATGTTTTAGTAAAAGCAATCTCCCACAGAAGGGCTGAAAGCCCTTGTCAACAGTCTTCGACTGTTCTGTTGGGTTCTGCGAGTATTTGCATTCAGCATTAAATTAGTCACAGTCCTTTGTTTAGATTTTTTTGAAAAAAATT
Organism: Bacillota bacterium; assembly: GCA_009787685.1. Classification (GTDB taxonomy): domain Bacteria; phylum Bacillota; class Clostridia; order Christensenellales; family Pumilibacteraceae; genus WRAY01. The sequence goes on along the minus strand of WQSV01000088.1, from coordinate 1,777 downwards.
TTGGTCACATTTTTTTAACAAACACATACAATGTTTGTTATGAACTTTACTTGGCTTATTGTTGGATTTTTTAGTGTCTTGATTATTGCTCTTGTCTCATTGATTGTGATGATGGGATTGCTTCTTAAAAGCATTAATGTTCCAACACTTAGTAAAGAACCCTCTCGCTACTCTTTTCAAAAACCATTGCTCCGCCGTGAATGCATTTTGAAATATGTTGATACTGCAAAAAATAGCGAAAACAAAGAACATAAACTTGCGAATGTTAAACTGAGAACAAAAAAATACTATCCCGATAGTTTAAGGTGCGGGGACAGATGTTTTGCTCTTGTTCATGAAAAAAATGGAGTTATTGAAATTAAAGTTCGTTTAAATAACTGCATTGCTGCTTCCCTTCTTTGCAAGCATTCATCAATTGACCACTCAAAGTTTCCAAAAGGAAAAGACTGGTATTCATTCAAGGCCAATGAGACCTTCCAAAACAAAGAAGAAGTTTTTGCAATTTTAAACGAGAGTTATTCTTATGTCCTTGATAAATATTATGGTTAGGAATTTCCAGTCATACTTCATATTTTTTTCGCAATTCGTCATATGGACAGAGTCTAATTGCTACTTTGGGGATTTGGGATTGACAGCTGAAAAATTCACAGCTTGAAATTAAAATTTCACTTAATACTAGCCCATGAATTTTGATTGTCAATGCTTTATGACTGTCATAAATATTATTGTTCGTTGTTGGAGATAATATTAGAATGAAGTGTTCCGTTTGCAACAAAAATATTAAAGAAGAACTTGCCTATAACTGCGGATTTTGCCGTCTTGATTTTTGCTTTGGTTGCACTGCAAATTTGAGACACTGTTCATGCAGTGAAGAGTTGCGGGTTTATCATTAGACTCAATAGATGAAAAAATTTTCTTGATTCACAATCGACCACAGAAGCAGTGTTTTTTAAATACTTCTATTTTGGAAAAAACACTGCTTCTGTGGTCGATTGCTATCTTGTGTGTATTTCAAACTGCAAATAGATTCAATAAAATTCAGAAAGTGTTGGAAAGTTCATTTCGCAACACTTTTTATTCTTTACTTTTTGCCTTTTACTTTAACAATCAACATGTTAATGTCGGCTGGAGTGACTCCACTGATTCTTGATGCTTGCCCTATTGTTTTTGGGGCAATTTTTTTTAGTTTTTCACGAGATTCAAGAGATATCGTTGAAATTGACTCATAGTCGATATCTTCGGGTATGTTCATGTGTTCAATTCGTTTTTGCTCATCGTTTTGTTTTTGCGCTCGTGCTATGTAGCCTTCATATTTGCATTCAATGAACACATCGGCAATTGCGCATTTTTCAAGCTTTTGAAAAATGTCAAATTCACCGCAAAAATTATCTTGCGTGACAGTATTTCTCTTGATTATGTCACGCACACTAAGTGAGGTGTGGGGAATATTTTCGCCTATTTTTTCAAAATAGGGTGTTAATTCGCGCGGGGTGAACGTCGTTTTCAAAAGGGCTTTTGCTTTTTCAATGTCGCGAGCCTTTTTCTTGAATTTTTTGTAGCGCACGTCACAAACCAACCCAACCTGTCGCCCGATTTCAGTCAATCGCAAGTCCGAATTATCTTGACGAAACAAAAGTCGGTTTTCCGCACGCGAGGTCATCATTCGATACGGCTCGTCCGTGCCTTGCGTGACTAGATCGTCAATGAGAACTCCTATGTAGGATGTGTCTCGGGTGAGGATTAGTTGATTTAATGAGGCATTTAGAAATCTGGAAGT
>WQSV01000087.1 GCA_009787685.1 Bacillota bacterium | reverse complement strand
CACACTGCCCTCCATCAAGGACATACTGAAGGTTTTCTTTGAAATCATTTTCGACGTGAGTCGCGATTGTTGGACTTGGTGAACCCGAAATATTTGCAGATGGAGCAACAATTGGAGTCCCCGCACACTTAATCAATTCAAGTGCGCTTTTGTTTTTTGGCATCCTTATCGCCACTGTTTTTAGTCCCGCTGTCGCTATGTCGGGGACTTTGTCTGATTTATTCAAAACAATACTAATCGGACCCGGCATGAATTTTTGCATTAATTTCAATGCCTTATCAGGGACTTCTTTCACAAGTTCATTAACTTGTGAAATGTCAGAAATATGAACAATCAAGGGATTATCCGACTCTCTTCCCTTGAGCGAATATATTTTTCTAATAGCTTCTTCATTAAAAACATCTGCCCCAAGTCCATAAACGGTTTCGGTGCAAAATGCGACAACATCGCCATTTTTGATAGCGTTTGCGCAAAGTCCTATGTTGTGTTGTGATGGTGAAAGTATGTTTGACATGGTAAATAATTGTCAATAATCTAATCAGTAAATTTTGCGGAGTTTGAATTTTTATGAAAAACTTAAACATCAAAAAACGACTTGTTTTGATTATTGATGGGGTTCTAACATTTTTTGTGGCTTCTTTTTTTTCTATTGCTTTTATTGGATACTTTTCTCGAGATTTATCAACAATGCTTATTGCTGGCATAACGTGTGCCCTTTCAATCACCGCATTAATCATGGTTTTTCAAAAAAAACGCAGGGACAAGACTTTAAAAGACAATGATGAAATAAAAGAAATTTTGACTCAGTTTATTTATAATGATGAAGAATTTTCAAAAAAATTCTTTCATGATGCCTTTTTGAAACGGTATGCAAGTGCTGAATTTGATGAGGAGTATGATTTCTTAAAAGTTCAAGGTACTGCTGTTTTTTTCCATTTTTCTCCCGGCGAAATGAATGCTATCACTCTTGGAAACTTCTACAAAAACGCAAGAAAAAAAGCAAAGAAAATACTTATTTTGAGTGTCGACGGACTTAGTGATGATGCAGAAGCGTTAAAAAAACTATTGCCAGACCCAGAACTAGAAATCCTTGATGGGGAAAAAGTTTTTTCTCTTCTTAATTGGCTTGGAGCTATGCCAGAAAAAGAAATCGTCCTCAAAAAACCAAAATTAACTGGCTTGAAATACTTCTTCTCACAAGCATTAAAACCCAAAAATGCAAGACGATACTTCTTTGTTGCGTTTGTTTTGATGTTTTCAAGTTTCTTTATGCCTCATTCAGTCTATTATATCATATTTGCAAGCCTTTGCATAGTCCTTGGAATAGCGTCGAAAATAGATGTTGTTGACAAGATTAAAAGCAGAAATTAGTTTTAAGATAGAGCTTTTGATTTTGAGATGTTGATTTTCGATTGGTTCGGAGTTAAACTATAAATTGTTTTGAAAATAAAATTATTTACTTGTTCACTAGAATTTCGATTTGGCTTGTTTTTTTGTCGTTTTATTTAAACGAATTTGGGTGTGCATCACAGCGATTCAGAATAATGCTAACAATACTCACTTCTCAAAAAACTATTCCTCAATTTTGCCCTCATCTTCCGATCTCGCACTTTTCTCCATTTCCGCATTCTTGTTGATTTCACTTTCAATATCTTCATTGTCTTCAAGCGGAACACCTTCTTTTTCTTTAAGGTCCTCTAATGCTATTTGATGATCAAGTTTTTTCGTCCAAGATTTTGAAATGAAGAAACACGCAATGCTAATAACACCGCTGATAAGAACAATATAGCCAACCCAGCCATTCCAACGATTGAAATCAGTGAAAAACACAATCAAAAACACAGTAAATATACTAACAAAAGCTAGTCCAACATATCCAATCACCTTTCTAAAGATACTCAAATGAACCGTCTCTTCGCTTCTTGGCTGTTTTGCTTTATTAAATTCATCATTTTGCGTTGACTCAAATGTGTTTTCGCTTGATTTAACTTCACTTTGAGAGTCAATTTTTTCAATTTTTTCTTCTAATTCATTCATATTAACTTTATTATATCACATCATACATACTTTTGCAACTCATGAGAGACACTATTTTCATGAGAAAAAAGAAAAAAAATTTAATGACCAATGGAAAAGTCTTCTCAACTGAAGAATTAAAGACACTTTTTAAGAGCGATTTCGACACAAACGGCTCCTACACTGGAACTTGCAGTTCAAAATACGAGAAGGTCACACAAGACGCTGACGACTTATAAAAAGATGCTTCATAACAAACAAGAAAATTTACTAAAGAACACCTTTTTTTTCGTGTGGTTTGTGTAATTTTTTATTTTTGACATTTTTTGACAATAATTAGATAAAAACTGGAGAATATTAGAAAAAAACACGAAAAAAGAAATGTAAATTACCGCTTTCACTTGTTGATAGCATAGCGTTGTGGTATAATAATGATAGGCGTAATTAAATATTTGTCCAAAATATGTAGTCACGCTTATTTTAACTCTGTTTTTAAATTAGAAAAAACTTAAAAAATATGCTAGGTTTCTATATACCACTCACTTTTTTACTGCCAATTATCATTGGTGGTTCTTATATTTTGTTGAAAAATAAAAAACAACGGCAAATTTTGTATTTGGTCGTTGTCCTTTTGGCAATTTCAGCGTTTGCAGTGAGACATATTTGGGCTCCAAATGCTTATCGTGACGTTTTTGGGCTTCGTTTGTTCGATTTTGGTGGCAGACAACGCATAAATGAGAACGTTATTCAAGAACTTCCCTTTTCAATCGGCCCACTAGGAGCTTCAATAGGAATGCTTGCTATCTGGTTTTCAACAGCTTCGTTTGTTGTTTTGGCTTTGAGTGCCTTTTTTAATGCCCCTTTCGTCTCTCGTTCAATTGTTTTCGTGTTTTTGCCATTTTCAGTGTTTTCAGCGGCTGCTCTACCGCTTAGTGCGACCATGCTCAGTGGAACATACGCTTTAGAGGGCTTTAATGGGCGCATATTCACTCATTCTGTTGAACTGGGGTTAATCCTCTCCATCGCTGTTATGCACACTATCTTCTTCCTAATGCGTCAAAAAGGGCGTGAAAAAGAGGAAAAAACAGTATCTCGAGGACTTAGCACTTTCAAGAAAGAGTTAATTGCTATTATATGTTTCGTTCCAGTTCTGCTGTTTTTAACTGCTCCAAATAGTGTTTTGCATGTGTTTTTCGGATTTGCGGGCGAAGTCAGTGCAATTGACCTCAGTTTGACCCACAGAATTGTTATATATTTCTCTATTCTCATTCCATTTGGACTTTATTTTGGTGTCAAAAAGTTGCAAAAAATCTTTCAAAATTCAAATTTGGAAACTGCCTCTCCATCTGTCACCGAATCTTCCGTCCCACAATCTTCGCCAAGAGCTTCAAAATCCGTTGATATTCAAGAACTTGATATTCATGCAGTCGAAGAAAAACTCATCACTCCAATCACACCTGTCAAAAAAACAAAGATTCCAAAAGACAAGGACTATGTCACTCATTTGACAACAGGTGCTTATGACGAACTGAACAGATATTGCCTATTGCTTATTGCAGTTGCAACGATGATAGTCTATTTCACTATATTCCCTTTTCACAGATGGACATCTCTTTCAACGCTCCCTCTTCACCTTTGCAACACGGCAATGTTTATTTTGCCAGTTTGCCTTGCTTTCAAATTAAAGAGAGTTTTTTATTTCACTTTCTTTATTAATGTCTTGGGTGCTTTCCTTGCAATGATTATGCCGAACTATGGCGGATTTGATGCAATTTCCTACACTGTCTTTTCATATTGGCAAAATCACTATGTCGCATTCTTCCTCCCATTACTTTGCGTCGCCCTTGCTGGATTTGAACGTCCGAGATTGAAACACTTCCTTTATTCAATGATTTTCTTCTTGGTCTACTTCATCTTTGTTGTTTTCGTCAACTCTTGGACTGGTGAAGATTTCTTCTTCCTCAATAGTTATTTCATCATCGACTTCTTCCCAACTAGTTGGAGAATCTTGATGGACTATTACTTCACTGTTTCCATTGGTGAGCAACTGCTCGTTGTTCGTTTTCTATATCTTATTATTTTCTTTGCTGTTTTCTCAGTTGCTGCCCTTTTAATGTGGCTGATCTATGAATACTACTTCCTCTCATGGGACAAAATCAAAAGATTATTTCGAAGAAAACAACGCATTCAACTAGATGAAATGGCTTTGAAAGTGAAATATGGATTGAAAGAATTGACTGACCCAATTTATCCAGAAGGAGCGGATATGCTAGAACTACAAAATTTTTCAAAAAAATATGGCTCAAACAAGCATTATGCTGTCAAAGATGCTTCTCTTGAAATAAAAGCAGGAGAAATTTTTGGATTTCTTGGTCCGAATGGCGCTGGAAAGTCAACCATCATTAAGAGCCTTGTTGGACTCCAAACTATCACAAAAGGCAAAATGATTGTTTGTGGATATAATGTTGCAAAGCAAAGTGTTGAAACAAAGAAAAAAATTGGATATGTTCCCGACCACTACGCGCTTTATGAAAAATTGACTGGTCGAGAATATATTAACTATATTGCAGACCTTTATGGTATTGAAAAAACACAAAGAGACAAATTGTTGAATCATTATCTCAATATTTTCCAAATGTCACACGCATTCGACTCCCAAATGAGAACATATTCTCACGGAATGAAACAAAAAATAGCGATCATGGCGGCACTCATTCATGAACCAAAAGTTTGGATTTTGGACGAGCCGTTGACTGGACTTGACCCAAACAGTATTTTTCAAGTCAAACAAACAATGCGCGAACATGCTGACAAAGGAAACATTGTCTTTTTCTCATCTCACATCATGGACGTCGCAGAAAGAATTTGTGACCGCGTGGCTGTCATTCGAAAAGGAACTATTCTCGTCAGCGGAAAGCCCCTTTCAGAAATTGAAAAACTCGGTGTGTCCCTTGAAAACTTTTATATGTTCGTCATCAAACACGGCAGAGAACCAGAAAACAAAGAAGAAGTTGAGAGTGAAGGAGCAGAACTTGCAAAGTCGCTGAATAATCAAGGTGACCAAGTGGTTAACACAACAAACTAAAAAGCTAGTTTAAGACTTAACAAAACAAAATCTTGTAGAGTCGACAACATGTCTTCTGTAGCATGTCTTCCGTGTTTGGAAACAAGCCCGAGTAGCGGCAATCCAAATATGGCTACCCCTTCAAAAAAAACTCACCACTCCTCAAAAGATTCCGTTATAAAAAACAAAACTCTTAATCAGCTCATCCCCTATCTCCAGCCACTATTTCAATAGCAAAAATGAGAATCTATCTTAAAAATTTGAAGACATTGGTTGCGATGCAACTGAGAGAAAAACTGGATTTCAGTTCTTTCCGAAACACAAAGACAGCAATATTAAAAATAATGTTGCCACTTTTTGCGTTCATTGTCATAACGGTTGCGTCTTGGGGAATTTGGCTAATCGTTCGAAATAACGGAATTTTTGGACCACGATTAACAGACGCGTTAACGCTTGTCTTCACCATAATGATGTTTTTGTTCATTATTTTCACCACCTACTCCATGACCAAAAACCTCTACTTTGCGTTCGACAATCAAATCCTTTTCACCCTCCCCGTCTCTAATTCACAAGTCTTTTTGTCAAAACTTATTGTTTTCTACATCAACGAATTCAAGCGCTCACTTATTTTCATTGTCCCAATTTTTATTGGCTTTGGAATAGTTAACAACTTCAGTATTGGATTTTATTTCATTCTCCCACTTGTTTTTATTATCATTTCGCTCATTCCAATCGTTATCAGTGCGTTCTTGTCAATACCTCTTCTTTTTATCGCACTGCTCTTGAAACGATTTAGTATTGTTCAATATATTTTAGCGGCTAGTGTTGCTGGAGTTGCAATCGTATTCTTTTTCATAATGACGAACGCTATCCCAGAAAATTTCGACTTTTTCGGAAATATTAGGCACAACCTCTATGCAATCCGTGCCTTTTTAGCGCAATTCGCAAACATTTTCTTCTTTTTTGATTTTATTGTTCAACTCGCAACTGGTTATATCAACATTCAAGGTCAACATATTCCCGCAACAGGACAAGGTGCTGCGATATTTTTCATAACACTTGCAATATTAGCAAATTTTTTGACAATAGCGTTCTTTATAATTCGTCCACTCTACTTCTGGATGGTTTCAAAACACAGAGAAAACCAGAAAAATGAAAACAAAAGACCAAAAAGGAACACCAAATTAACTTCTTTTGTCTCCATTTTGAAAAAAGAGTCATTGCTTCGCTTCAGAACACCATCCGCTCTTGTCCACACTCTTTTTGGAGTCTTCTTCCTCCCTCTTTCAATTTTTTTATTAAATAGGCTTTTTGGCGCCCTTAACACTCGACTACTTGGAGATATGGTTGCACTGACTGCAAACTTCTTGTTATTGATCTTGATTTTGACAACTCAGCATGTTCGTGCAGCATCAATCTTTTCAAACGAAGGAAAAGCAGTTTATATTCTCAAAACAACTCCCGACACAGTGAGAGCAAACATCGCC
>WQSV01000086.1 GCA_009787685.1 Bacillota bacterium | reverse complement strand
ATGAAGGGGTTGACCAAAGGGTTATCGACCTAATGATTGACAAAGATATTTCAATTGGCGACTTTGTTTTGACTGGAGGGGAACTTGCAGCGATGGTGTTAGTCGACGCAATAGCAAGACATGCAAAAGGAGTTCTTGGAAACGATGAAAGTGCCAAAGAAGAAAGCTTTTCATCTAATCTGCTTGAATATCCGCAATACACTCGCCCAGCTGAATTCATGGGACAAAAAGTGCCCGAAATTTTACTAGGCGGACATCATGCAAACATTCAAAAGTTTCGCCATGAACAATCACTAGAACTAACAAAAAAACATCGCCCCGACTTATTAGAGTAAAGAAGGGCGAATGTTTTGAATGTCAAGTGAACAAAATTTGAACTGGTTTGATTTGAAGTGAGACAAGATTGTTCTCTCATTCTTTTATTTCGACTTTGAAAAAAAGAAAATGCTAACAACCATGCTCAAAATTACTGCGACTCCGATGCCATAGGAAGTTTTCATCAGCCCTCCTGCAAAAGCACCGTGAAAACCAACTTCTCTTGCTGTGTCGATTGCACCTCTTGCAAGAGCCGCTCCAAATCCCATGATTGGAATGGTGACTCCCGAACGCGCAAACTCTCTCATCGGCTGAAAAACTCCAACCCCTTCAAGTAAAATGCCCAAGAGAAGAAACCCAACGACAATCCTTGTCGGGGTTATTTTTTTTGTCTTCACAACGAGTAGTTGAGCAATAGCACAAAGAGTTCCGCCGACAGCGAACACCACCAAATACAATAATAATTTATTTTGAATCATTTTATCTCTCCTTTACGTCACCGACGCCTTTATCATAGCTTTCTTGCAAAAGCAAAAAATATATTGATATTATAATCTATTTTTTAAAACCTAATGTTTTTTGTTAACTATGCATGGCATAATAGGAAAAAATATAACAAAACACTTTTTTACTTGTGGTTATGATAGAGTGTCCTAGTATCTAATTGCCAATTGACTCAACAACAACCGCGTGACAAATTGAGGGAATGCTCTCACCTTGAAAACTTGTTTGACTGCTCATCAGCGCTCCAGTTGCTGCTAGTATGATTTTTTTGTATTCGCCACTTTTAATTTTTTGCATCAAAAACGAATTAAAAACTGCCGCACTGCAACCAGCACCACTGCCCCCTTGGTAACATTTTTGTTTGACATTGTAAATCAAATTTCCGCAATCTGTGTAGTTTTGTCCCAGATCATAGCCTTGTTCGCTCATTAGTTGCCTCAAAATATCTGAGCCAAGTTTTCCGAGATCTCCCGTCACAATTAGGTCATAGTCTGATGGAATAGTGTTAGTGTTTTTGAAAAGGTTTATTAATGTGCTTAGCGCGCTTGGTGCCATCGCCGCCCCCATGTTTGAAATATCTTTTATTCCAAAGTCCACAACACTTCCAATTGTTGCGCTTGTCACACAAATTTTTTCATTACTATTTCCACTAAACTTGCTTGACAAAATTGTGCTTCCGCTTCCAGTCACAGTCCATTGGGCATAGGGTGGGCGTTGATTTCCAAATTCAAGAGGAAATCGGTATTGTCTTTCAGCTGTAGCAAAGTGACTTGAGGTTGAACACAAAACATTCTCACAAAATCCAGAATCAACCATCATGGCACCAAGTGCTAAAGATTCGGTGAATGTTGAACAAGCGCTATATAATCCCAAAAAAGGAAGGGACAGCTTGCGTGCAACAAAGCTAGAAGTCGTGATTTGATTTAGCAAGTCTCCCGCCAAAAAAATATCAATATCATCAAGAGTAAGTGCAGATTTTTTCAAAGCGATGTTTATTGAATGTTCCATCATGCGTATTTCAGATTTTTCAAAGCATTTCTTGTCTAATTTCGTGTTGTCTATTATTTCATCAAAAAAATTTCCGATAGGACCTTTGCCTTCTCTGCTTGCAACGACCGACGAGTTCGAAATTATTGTTGGATAATTTCGAAAAAAAAGAGTCTGCTTTTCTCTTTTTTTTGAAGTGGTATCTAATTTTTGAGCCTTGACCGTTTCTTTCTTTTCAACAACAAAGTCATAATTTTTGCCATTTAATAGTGTTATTCCCGACATAGTTTGTCCCTCATGCAATAAAAATTGCCTTTTTCAAAACTAGTATTTGTAAAAACAGATTGAATATTCAAGTTGATATTGCGTGACATTCGTTTTAGTTCATGGTATACTGTTTGCATGATTGACGAGAGAACTTGCAGGATTTTGGAGTTTGATAAAGTGTTGGACATCTTGTCCGCTTATGCTGTTTCAACTCCGTCAAAAGAAGAGGTTTTAAAAACGCGCCCATCCACGAATAGGAAAGAGATTGAGACTTTTCAAAATTTGACACAAGAAGCGTATTTGGTGAAAGAAAAATATAATCTTTCGCCAATTGTTCCATTTGACTGTGTTTTGGAAGTTTTGGAAAAGGCGACGATCGAAGTGACTCTTTCACCAATTGAATTATTGAAAATATCAAGGCTATTGCGTTCATGCAGAATAACAAAAAAAGAAATTTCTTCGTGTGGGGGAGATGTTGTCGAATTGAAAAGAGTGATTAGTATGGCAGAACCTAACAAAAAACTTGAAGAATCAATAGATAATGCGATTGAAAATGAAAACTCCTTGAAAGACGATGCGAGTTCAAAACTCAAAGAATTGAGAATAAAACTTCGAACACTCAATAACAGTATTAAAGAAAAAGTCAACAGCTTTATTCGCTCTCAAACTTATTCAAAATATCTTCAAGAAGCCATAGTCACCATTCGAGACGGGAGATTTGTTTTGCCCGTCAAATCAGAATTCCGTCATCAAATCCCGGGATTAATTCACGATCAATCAGCAACAGGTTCGACCGTTTTTATTGAACCAATTCAGGTTGTTCAGATGAACAACGAAATTAAAAGCGTGAAAATATTGGAGCAAAAAGAAATTGAGCGTATTTTGAAAGAACTCACAATCATTGTTGCAAGTGAGGTCAAAAACATTAAATTTTGTCAAAATGCATGTGTTATGACAGACATAGTATTTGCAAAATGCGCTTATTCGACCGAAATTAGAGGGACTGAGCCGACTTTGAATGAAAAAGGCATGGTCGATTTAAAAGATGCCCGCCACCCGCTTATTGAAAGAAGCAAGGTTGTTCCCGTCAGCATTGCTTTTGGAAAAGACTACAAGATGCTTTTAATAACTGGTCCAAACACTGGTGGGAAAACTGTTGCATTGAAAACAACTGGACTCATGTGCCTAATGGCATATATCGGTTTAAAGGTGCCGTGTAAAGAACAAAGCGAAATTGCAATATTCGATTCAATTTATTGCGATATTGGAGATGAACAAAGCATTGAAAATGCACTTTCTACATTTTCGTCTCATATTGTTAATATTGTTAATATAACAAACAATTTGACTAATAAAAGTCTGGTTTTGTTCGATGAGGTTGGAGGGGGGACAGACCCGATTGAGGGTGTTGCTCTCGCAAAAGGGATAATAAAATATTTGGAACTCATGAAAGCTTGTGCTGTTGTGACAACTCATTATCCAGAACTAAAAGAATATGCACTTCTCAACAACACAATAATGAACGCAAGCATGCAGTTCGACGAAGGGACATTAAAACCAACATTCAAAATGGTTGTTGGTTTGCCCGGGACATCAAACGCACTCAAGATTGCATCAACTCTTGGTATTAATGACTACATTTTGAAAGAAGCAAACAAATCTCTTGACAAGAATCAAGTCCAATTTGAAGATGTTTTAAAGCGTGCGCAAGAAGCGAAAGCAAGAGCTATGGAGGAATTGGAGTCGGCGGAGGCACTAAACAAGAAAGCTAAAATTGAATCTGAAAAACTTAAACGCGACAAAAAAACACTTGAAGAAAAACTTGAAAAGATCAAAGCAACTGCTCAGCTAGAAACAAAAAGAATAATCTCATCAAAGCTGTTTGAAGTTGATGAAATTATGCAACAAATGAAGGAATTGCAAAAGCAGAATGACGATGAAGCCCTTTTCAAGGCGCGACAACTAAAGCGGAGAATTGAAGACAAACAGTTTCTTCTTGAACAGGAAGATGAGGCTGAAGAAGAGGTTTTTCACAAAGAAGTCAATCCGAACACATTGATTGTTGGAACAAAAGTTGTTTTGAAAAAATTTGGAACAACAGGAGAAATCAAGTCATTTCAAAAAGGCAAAAAAGAAGCGGAAGTAATTTGTGGAAGTGTTGTGACAAAAGTAAAATTGACAGACTTAGCACTAGTTGAAAGTGTTACTTTGAAAAAGCCAAAACAAACTAACCAAGCGAAGGTTTCAAAATATTCAAAGCCGACCGCGGAAAAAACAGAACAAGTTCGCAAAGAAGAGGAAATAAAAGTCCTTGGATTAACCGTTTTTGAAGCAATCGAAATGATTGAACCGCTTATTATGCTAGACATAACTCACATTAGAGTTGTCCATGGCAAAGGAACAGGGGCTCTTGGAATTGGAGTTCAAGACTATTTCAAAAAACATAAAGCAATAAAATCAGTTCGATATGGTGGCTATGGTGAAGGCGACAGAGGAGTCACTTTTTTAGAGTTAAGATAAAAAGTTAACTATGATTAGTTAAAAAATAATTTTAACAAACATTTAGTTGAGGGTTGACTAGAAGTAGTATTTTGGGCTGTCTTAATTATCCAATAACAATAATTAAAACTTTAAAACAGCGAAAGCAACAATTTAGTTTTAAAGATAGTGTTGTTTCACTTTGAAAACAACACTATCTTTATGTCCGCTTTAAGTCAAGAAGCAAACTACAGTTTAACAATGCATTAAATCATGCAATCTAACACATATTATTTGCATGAAAACACTATTGAAAAAATTAACAATAATCACTTTAGTTGCTATTGCGTTTGCTTTTTTGTTCAACGCAACCGTTTTGAATGCATTCGCAAGTAACGGCATTGACTGGGGAATAAATCCCAACACAAAAGAACAAATTCCAACAGCAGGCTATGAAGCGGAAAAAGTGCTTGAAGAAAACAACGGATTTTTCTTTCACAAAACTGAAGAAAAAAAAGTTTATTTAACTTTCGACCTCGGCTATGAAGCAGGCTACACTGACGAAGTTCTTGACATTCTCAAAGCAAATAATATCAAGGCGGTTTTCTTTTTGTGTAGCAACTACCTCAAAGAAACAGAGCTTGTCAACAGAATGATTGCAGACGGCCATAATATCGGAAATCACACCGACAAGCACAAAGATTTGCCGAAATTAAACACAGAAGGTGTCACAAAAGACATTACTGGTTTTGATGAAAAATTCTATGAAAAACATCCCGACCACAAAATACACTTCTTTCGTCCGCCTTCTGGACGTTTTGACGACAAGTCGTTGAAAATAGCAAATGAAAGAGGACTCAAAACAATGATGTGGAGTGTTGCAATTGTCGACTGGGGAAAGACGCCAATTGACGCAACAAAATCTTCTGACAAAATCGCATCAAGAGTTCACCCGGGAGCAATAATCTTGTTGCATATCTCAAATTCGGGAACTCCAAAAATGCTCGAGCAACTTATTCCAAAGTTGTCGGCAAAAGGTTACTCTGTTGGGAATTACACCGATTTGTTGCAATAAAGTGCTAAAATTTAGAGTAGTATGCGTGACATAGTTAATAAAAATAACTCTTGCTGGATTGCTCAATCTGCGATTGACTTCCAAAAATTATAACCTAAAATATCAAAAAGGCGAGCGTGTGAAAATATTCGCTTATCTTTTTGAGTTAATACTTCGTCATTTTCAAATTGGTTGCGGGTGATTGGATAAATCAACAAAAATATCTCTCACGAGTTTATGTTTATGATAAAATTTATCGCTGATTTATTTAGATTTGAATTATTTTTTAATTAATCAAATAAAAAAACATGTTTTAGATTTGTTTTGTTTTTTTTAGCACTTGTGTATCTAATGCTTGACTTAACTATTTAATAATGTTATCATGGCTAAGTTATGAAATTAAACGAAGGATTATCAATAAATAAAAATGGACACTTGGTCATCGGAGAAATGGATGTTTTGGATATCGTTGAAAAATATCCAACTCCGGTTTATGTTTTGAATGAGGAAATTATTCGAAAACACGCAAGAGAATTCCGCGATGAAATGGCAAAGTCATATTCAAATGGCTTGGTTTGTTATGCTTCAAAAGCAAACTGCTCAAAAGCAATTTTGCTTTTGATGAATGAAGAAGGTCTTGGGCTTGATGTTGTCAGTGGAGGAGAGTTGTTCACAGCTCTTAGCGTTGGCTATGACATGGAAAAAGTCTATTTTCATGGTAACAACAAAACTCAACTTGAGATTGCTCAAGGTGTCAAGGCTGGGATTCATGCATTTGTTGTCGACAATTTTGACGAAATAGAGATGATTGATGTTGTTGCAAAAAGCCTTAATGTCAAGCAAAAGGTTTTGCTAAGGGTCAACATTGGAGTTGATGCAGACACCCATAAACACATTCAAACCGCGAATGTCGACTCAAAGTTTGGTCTTGGATTAGATGACGGACAAGCATACGAAGCGATTGTTAG
>WQSV01000085.1 GCA_009787685.1 Bacillota bacterium | reverse complement strand
ACAACATCTCCAAGCAAGGCAATGATAAAAAACTTTTCTGTTCTTGATCGTATCCACGATAGAAAAAGAGGAAGTGGGGCTGTTATATGTTTATACGATAATGCCTTAACAATTGGAGATGAGGACATGTCGATTTCCCCATGTTACATTTAATTAGTGCAAGCAAACACAAAAAAAGACCGCATTTCTTAATAAGAAAATACGGTCTTTTATTCTGTTTCTTCGTGCAGGAAAATATCTTCTAGCCACAGTCTATATGTAGAAGATGTTCTTGTGGTGTTGTATTTTAGTTTTATTCCAAAGTCAAAACCGCTTAAATAGATGATGATAGTTTTATTTTTGCAAACTATTATTTTGTCAATCAAGTCTTTATAGGCAAGAGTCCTATCCTCATCGAACAATAAGATTTTTTCAATTTCATCTAGGATTTTTTTCAAAGATTCCTCTTTGTTTGCAATCTGTTTGTTGCGATTTTCGATTTCCGCTATTTGCAAGTTGATATTTTTAATTTCTTCATCATATCTCTCGTTTTGATTTTTCAAATCTTCGCCACTTATAATCCCTTCTAATGCGAAGTTAATTGCCCTTGCTTTCTTGTTTTTTATAGCATCAATTTTTGAGATTAGTCCGTCTGTGCGAATGCTTGTTTGTTCATGCTGAATATTTCCAATTTCAGACATAATTTCCTTCAGCAATTCACCCTTATTGAAATCAATAAATTTCATTGTTTCGTCGCAAAGAAACCGCAAGGTATGTTCTCTGATGGAAAAATTATCACAACCTCGACTGTTGCCTGCAATATCAGTTTTTTTCGATCCCTCTATTTGTGAGGCGGCACATCGAAAGTAGTGGTGTATGTTGTTCTTGCCAACTTTTTTGTGTTTGGATGTATAGCCTCGTCCGCACTCATTGCAGACTAGCTTGCTGCTGCACCAATAGCGATTCGTATGCTTTCCTTTTTTCGCGAGTGGGGTAGTGCGACGGATTAACTCCTCTTGAGCTTTGTTCCATATTTCACGGCTCACTATTGCAGCATGACTATCTCTTTGTATTATCAAATCATCAATGTTTGGGTTTTTTATTGATTTTTTTGTTAAAAAGTCAATGGTCAAACTTTTTCTTTGCACCAGATCTCCGCAATATTTTTCGTTTTTAAGAATATTGTAGATGGTTGGCTGTTGCCATTTCTTGCCTGACCTTGGTTTTAGTCCTTCAGAATCAAGTTCTTTTGCAATAGTATATATTCCCGTTCCGTTTAGAAATTTTTCAAAAATAATTCTTACAATTCTTGCCTCATTGGGGTTGATACTGATTTTGCCTTCTTCGTGTGAATATCCAAAAAGTCTTGCTCCCCCAAAAACAACACCTTGTTCCATGCGACGCTTCTGACCCCATTTCACCCTCTCGCTTGTTTTGCGACTTTCTTCTTGTGCTAGGGATGCCATTATTGTCAGTCTAAGTTCGCCGTCAGAATCAAGGGTGTAGATATTGTCAGTCATGAAATATACTCCAACGTTTCTCTCTTTTAGTGTTCTGGTGTATTGAAGAGTGTCAATAGTATTTCTTGCAAAACGACTGACTTCTTTTGTGATGAGCAGTTGGTATTTGCCGCTTAGTCCATCTTGAACCATTCTATTGAAAGCTTTTCTCTTTTTAACAGAAGTCCCTGTTATTCCTTCATCGTAATAAATTTCACCCAATTTCCAATTAGCATGACCCAAAATGTAATCAGTGAAATATTTCTTTTGACTGTCCAATGAATTAGTTTGGTCATCCTTGTCTGTTGAAACTCTGCAATACGCAGAAACAACAATTTGCATCGACCAAATATCATTTGGACTGAGTAGTGTACGCATTATAAAAAAAAACCTCCTTAAAGTTTTATTTTTCTTCTTTTGAATTATTGTTTTTTTTTGTTGTCTTTTTGTTGGATTCAATGTTTGTGTTCGCAGGCCCAACTAGAATCAAAAGATGCTCTTTTGATAATAATCCCTTTCTATGTAATTCACGATAAATTCCGACCTTCAGTTTGTTTTGAAGATCGGCTGTTGCTTTAATAGAAAAGTTATTAAATTTTGTGTCTATTTTATTCAAAGCACAATTTAAAATTTATTTTATTTTGTTTTTGGTAAAATTTTTTTGTGGGGGATGGGATAAATTTTATGCTAAAATTCGTCACAATATGACAAATCGTATCATTATTAAATTTGCAACTGCCAACAACTGAGACAAATCTGTCTACTAGATTGTCGGCGAATTCGGAGATTATGTTGAAATCGTTGGTTGTTGCTATTGACCGTCCTGCGTTTAGGTTAGACTCAAGAAGGTTATGATTGTCATATTTTTCATCAAAAACACTTATTAAATTTACATGAAAAAAATGTAAAAAAAACAGTTGACGAAAGATGCAAAATATGGCAAGATTATAGTGCTACATAGTATGGAAGAATGTGGTAGAAGTGCCTCGCGGCATTCTCCCCTATATTAGGTAGATTGTGTCGTAACAATTAGGAGATAGTCATTTGGATGCCGTCTCTTAGTTAGGTGGCATTTTTTGCTTTTATTAAATTAAAATCCTATATAGAGATAAATCATTGAATTAACATATACAAGTAGTTTTTGAGAAAAGACTTATTGTGAAATCCCTTGCTCTATTTTGACAAGGGATTTTTTATTTCCAAGGGAGATTTTTATGAACAAAAGAAATAGCATGATGCAGTATATTGCGTGTTTTCAAAAAAAGTCATTGTATTATTTTGAAAATGCTGAGGATAATTGTTTCGATAAAAATTATGAAGAAGTTGACTTTTTAAATGCGATAAATACGATAAACGAAGTAATTAGGAATTGGTGTGAAGGAATGGATTTGATTAGTGCTGACACGAAACGACCAACGAAATATTTAAAAATTTTCAAAATGTTGTATTATGAAAATAACAAGTTAACATATAAAGAAATTTCACAAAAAGTTGGAGGTGCAAATGTTGAAAAATTCGTTTATAAGTGCAATATGATTGCTATTGGGAAAGCAAAAAAATTGTCAAAAGAGGATGAAGTTTATAGACATTTGCTAAATAAATATTACTCATGGATAGATGATTTGATGGTGAAATAAATAAGTTTGCCCTACCCAATTGGGTAGGGCAAATTGCTTGAAAAAAGAAATAAAAGCATGATATCTTTAGGATATAGTGTTTTATTGCACATATGACGAGGTGAAAAAAATGGAACAAATACATGTAGTATTATCAATATCATCAGCGGCATTGGGTTTTTTAGTGACAACTCTCACTTTGCTGTATCGCCTAGTCAAAAGCACCAAAGCAAAAAGGCGAGCCGAAAATGTCATTAAAATTGGCAATGCAATCATTCCCTACATAGAGCAAGCCGAAAAATTCACAGGATACTCCTCACAAGAAAAACGAGAATTCGTCATCACAAAAGCCAATCAATACGCAATTGAAAACAAAATTCGATTTGATTTAAATGCGGTCAGCAATCGAATTGAGGAGCTTGTCCGCTTGACGAAGAGCGTTAACAAGAGATTTAAGGATATTGAATTTTCTAGTAAATAGAGATTGGTGTATAAAATAAAAAATACAGAACATAAAAAGTGACTTTTGTTACGAAGGAGAAACAAACATGACAAGAACAATTGAAAGAAACAATCCCAACAGACGATTTCAAGATGGGGTGACTAAACTTAATGCAGAAAATTTGAACTATGTGTTAGATTTAGCGGCTGATGCAGAAAGAAAGTCAATAGAGGCACAAGAAAGTGCGGAAAGAGCCAAAGAGATAGCAATTAGAGAAAGGTCAAGGATAAGAAGTTTCGATGAAAATTTTGAATATCAGGAGGGGGATGTTGTTGATAAAAATGGAAGTTTGTTTAGATATGAAAGAATAATGAGGCATAAATTTGCAAGACTGGGCTCGTTTCAAATGATGAGAGGAACATTATCAACAACGAATGTTGTTCATAATCGTGTTGATATTCAGTTTCAAGGAGGCAATGGTTGGCAGATTAATGGGCAATTTGACTTGATAAGAGGTGGAGGAAGTTTTCAAGATAGTCAATCTGCAAGAGCGATAAGACCTTTTTTTGATGGAAGGCGTCGTGATCGGGTTTTTAACATTGGAAACTTAAATAAAACTGCACTACTAGATGCCAATCGTCTTCCTAATGTGAATCTAGGTTGGACTAATGATGTGTTTTTTGCAAGAGCAAATGAAATACTGGATGATTTATCTCTTCAAATTGAGTCAGCACCTTATCTTGGACCATTAAATCAATTTAGAGATAGAGATGGGGAAGATTTTATAGAAGTTGGTGGAAATGCTTTTCAACTGGGTGCTGTATATATGATTGGAAATAGTTTTTATAGATTTGAAGTAGAAGAAAGTTTTGAATTCAAAAAAATAGTTGAAGGAGTTGACCAAAGCTTAATTTCAAGAATTGAAAGTCAAATATCAACTCTTAATGAAACAAAAGCAGAAAAGGAGCACACTCACTCTATTGATGACATAGTAGATTTTGATGGCAATATAGATGTTCCAGTGAAAGATGTCAGGGTTAATGGCGAGAGCGTGGTTATTGAGGGTGTGGCAAATGTTGATTTGTCTGGTGTTGAAGGGCGAATTGATAATCTAAATCAGGTGAAGGCAAACAGAACACATAGTCATTCTATTGATGACATTGAGGGATTTGATAGTAACACTGGCCTTGTTTCAATTCCAGGTGATGATGGAAAAAACGGAAGAAATATCTATAGCATTACTGTGGCGTGTGACACTATTGAGCAATTGCAAAATCATGTTGGAACGGAAGTTCAAATTGGAGATTTGCTCATAGCAGGGAGTGCAGTGCGTATTGGTGGAGCAAGCAGATCCATTGGGACAGTGTGGTTTTTGGATAGCATTCCGACAAGCGGAAATTTTTCCGTTTTAGCAAGAGGAAATATTCGTGGTGCGAACGGAACGGCTGGGACTCGTGGAATAAGCATGGTGCCTGCTTGGGCGACAAACATGACCGCAGCACAAATGGCGACGCGACTTGGAAGAACACCCGTGGCAGGTGATATGATTATTAACACAAGCGCTGTCAATGTGTTAATATCTGGAGTTCAATTAAGATCAGGAGAGATAGCACAATTTACTTCTGCTTCCGCAGTAGCCTTTGCAGGTTCTTTTGCGGGACGACAAGGAGATCATGGGCCAATGGGTCCTCAAGGAATACAGGGGGTGCAGGGAAATCAAGGGCCAATTGGCCCGCAAGGGCATCAAGGAAATCAAGGACCAGCGGGAAGTCAAGGTCCCCCGGGTCCGCAAGGTATTCAGGGCATGCAGGGACCACAAGGTCCTGTCAGATTGTGTAGCGTCAGAACGGGAAATAATGGTCGCTGGGGGTTTCAATTTCCAGTTCGTGCAGGATATAATCTTGTTGGAACGGGGGCACCTGCTGTTGCACATGCGCTATTTCATAATGGATACACATCTCTTGCAAATGCAGTTGCCGCTTATGGAACGGGTCAAACAGGAACATCGCAAGGTGCAGGGCAGCACATGAATTGGGTGTGGTCAACAAATGGGTCAAATGTTTGGAGATTAAACTCTAATGGAAATTCAGATCAATTAAATCCAAACACTAACACTGGAACCACAGCGCTAAGTGTTGATTCAGTTTCTATAAGAAATTTATAGAACATCGCAAACAAGGAGAAAAAATATATGGAAAATATTTCGAAAGATAATTCAAGACAAACAGAACTTCGACAAATTCTTTTTAGCATTTCGCAAGATTGCATTCAAGTCCAAATGGGGGCGATAATTCCAGATTGGATTGACCGAGTCAAAAAATTTCAAGAATCACATATGGAATTAAGGGCACTAGAAGGCAAAGAACCCAGAACCTACATAGGGTCACAAGAATTTTTCAATCAAGAATCAATGGATTTTGGTCAAGATAATTTCATATCAGGAGAGAATTTTGGTTTTGAACAACAGCCCAATTTTGACAATCATTTCAAGAACAATTTTGAAGAAAATACTTGTGAAAGTAATAGTGCTTTTAATGATGAACAAGTGACTCAGCTTCAAATTGAATCATTGCAAAAGGAACTTCAATCAATCAATGAAATGATGAATTCATTTGCTCAAAGTGGACATTCAGAACATGACTTCATTCAACTTCAACAAGCGCAACTGGAAATAATCAAACAAATCCAACAACTGAAGCAATAAGAAAAAAACAAACAACAAAAAACGATAAACAAAGGCAAGACAACACATCAAGTTGCCTTGCTCTTTGTGGTTTAAAAAAACCAAACAACAAAAAGGAGAAAAAAATGGAAAACAGAAAAAATCAAAGTGAATTAAATTTTTCATGCGATGCAGGAGTAGCGAGTGTTAATGTGTTTACTGGAAGATTATTATTTGAGCGTCCCGACATAGTTGTTGGGGCAAATAGTTTTAATTTTGGAGTCAGTCATGTTTATGATAGTCAGCGGAATGCTACTCTACCACACTCCACACTTATGGGACAAGGATGGAATCTAAACGTTCAACAATACCTTGTGCCTAACACAAATGTTCAAAGTGCGACATCATTTGTCTATTATGATGGAAGTGGT
>WQSV01000084.1 GCA_009787685.1 Bacillota bacterium | reverse complement strand
TTTTCTAAGTCAGAGGCTAATGCTTCGAACGGGTCACAAAATGGTTCATGACATTCGTCACGACACTTTCAAAAACCTCCAAAAACTCTCATTCGACTTTTTTGACTCTCGTCCAGCAGGAAAAATTTTGGTTCGGCTAACGAGCTATCTTGACGAAGTTGCCGAAGTTTTTGCAAGAGCAATTCTCGCTTTCATTGTCGATGGAGCAAGGGTTGTCATGGTCATGGTCTGGCTTTTTATTCTCCACCCTCAACTTGCCCTTGTTGTTCTTGCATTCACAGTCCCAATGGCAATTTCAATCTATTTCCTTCGCCGTGCCCTTGCAAAACGTTGGAGAATTTGCCGAAACAAAGTTTCAAACAGAACGGCATATGTTGCAGAGAGTATCCAAGGCTCATTTGTGTCGCGTTCATTCAACAGGAACGCACTCAACGACGAAACCTATAAAGAAGTCAATGGTCAAAACTATCGGGCATGGATGAGAGCAATTCGAGTTAATGAATTGTTCCACCCAGCTCTTGACGGCTTTTTCTGGCTTGGACTCATTATGGTCTATAGCGTGATTATTGTCTTCGGTGGAAGATTCTTCGGGCTTGATGGCATCACGTTGGGAGTCATTGTCAGTTTCATCGGCTATATGGGAATGTTCTCTCAGCCACTCAACAACATAGCAATGTATACTCAACGAATAACAAGCGCCATGACAAACCTTGAAAGGGTCTATGAACTTGGAGAAACTCCTTCTTCAATCTTTGATGAAAAAGATGCTAACACCCTTTCTGAAGTTGATGGAAAAGTGACATTCGAAAATGTTTCATTTCACTATGAAAAAGGAACGCCCGTCCTAGAAAACTTTTCACTAGATGTTGAAAAAGGAAAGATGGTCGCTCTCGTTGGGCCAACTGGAGGCGGAAAAACAACAATAGTGAGCCTGCTTTCAAGGTTCTATGACCCGCAAAATGGAAGAGTTCTAATCGATGGAAATGATATTAAAAAAGTCAAACTGCACTCTCTTCGAACTCAAGTCGGAGTCATGATGCAAGACGCTTTCATTTTTTCAGGAACAATCCTTGAAAACATTCGCTATGCTAGACCCGAAGCAACAAGAGAAGAATGCATTGAAGCCGCAAAAAGCGTTTTTGCAAACGAGTTCATCGAGAAACTAGAAAACGGCTATGACACCGAAACGAAAGAGGGAGGCATTGGAATATCATCTGGGGAAAAACAATTACTCTCGCTCGCTAGACTTGTTTTGTGTGATCCAAAAATATTAATCCTTGACGAAGCAACCGCAAGCATAGACACCCAAACCGAAGACAAAATCAAAAAAGCTCTCGACACAGTTTTAAAAGGAAGAACAAGCTTTGTTGTTGCACACCGACTTTCAACAATAAAAAAGGCTGATGCAATACTCTTCATCAATAACCTCGGAATTCAAGAAGCAGGCACCCATGACTTCCTAATGGAAAAAAAAGGACTCTACCACAGCCTCGTCCAAAAAGGAACCAACGGAAACATTTAACTAACGAGCTAACGAAAATATCGAGCCAACAAAAAACAACCTCGCTAGCCCCGAGGTTGTTTTTTTATGATTAGGATTGGAGTTGAGGCAGATATTACTGCTACAGTTGAATATCTCATCAAAAGGTTTTTTTAAAGGGAGAAGAGCTTCAAAACCATTTTTTTAAACTACTTGAAAAAAACGACATTTGGTATTCTAATCGTGGTGATTCAAACAAATGTTTTAAAACACTTGTGTTCTTTTTTGGGAAATGTTATAATATATCATCTATGAAAAACAAAATTGAAAATAAAAAGGTGATGTTTTTTGCAAATATGAATAAAAAAAAGATGCTAATGAGGAAGAGTTTTTGAGAGTTAGTGCGGAAGCTTGGCAAGGAATACATCTCAAAACAATATTGATTTCTAGCTAATTATGAGAGGTGGTTGGGTAATTAGGATAGCTGTGTCTATTTTTTTATTATCCGTTCGGCTCATGATTAGGGTATTAAGATATAAAAATAGACAGGAGAAAAAATGAACAAACAAGCAATTGAAAAATCGGAGAAAATTATTGCGGAAAGCACAGTCAAAAACGCGACTTTTAATGGGGAGTTTTGCTCCCTTGTTCTTAATGACCTCGAGGGTTATCCAACCGCATCGGTTTTGACTGCTGCAAAATCGGATGGAATTCGTCAAGTTTGGTTCGCAACCGGGCTCGCTAGCAACAAAGTTCAACGAATCAGAAACAACAAAAAAGCGTCTGTCCACTTTGGAACAGGCGAACACAGCATTACTCTTGTCGGCGAAATTGAAATCTTGACTGATGAAAAAACGAAAAAAGAAATGTGGTATGATGGACTTGAAAGCCACTTTCCAACAGGTGCAAGCGATGAAAATTATTGCGTCTTGAGTTTCAAAACAAAACGCTATAACTTTTTTGTTGACTGGGAAGACAATGAGGGAGTAATCTAGAGATTTTTAAAAAAACGGAGGACAAAAAAATGACATATAGAGAGATTGTGCAACTGCAAAAAGATATTGGGATGTGTGTTGGTTTTCTAGTTGGAAGAAATGAACTGATTGACCTAACAGAAGTGTATGGATTTGATGCTAAAAAATTTGGCATATTGCTTTATCCAGACTTAGAAAATAATTTGAATGCAATGAAAAATGATTGTGAGTTAATGCAAAAATTGCTTCAAGCCAAATTGAATAAAGTTCCCAACTTGACAGAGATTGAAAAAGTGCAAGGCTATATTGCAGAGGGAAAAAAACTCAAAAACAGTCAAGACAAAAAAGAAATCATAGGCTTTATATCAAAGGTGAATGTGGCATTGAGTGGGGAAATTAATTTGGGAGCCCAATTCAATGCTGTTTATGCGGCAGGAGTTCCTTATGAAGCAACATTGTTTAACTCAAATCCAAGCAATGATATAATTGGATTGCTGGAGTGTTTGGAAATTCATTTGGAGAGAATTTGCAATTCAAAAACGTCTTCACAACAATCAATCCCACTTGTTCAAATACATAATCAAAATCAGAACATAAACTCCAACCAAAATGTTAATCAAACAAGCATTGATATTGTCTTTAAAAATGCAAGAGAAAAAATAGAAGAATCAGAAGCATTAAGCGAAGCTGAAACCAAAGAGGCTCTGGAGAAATTGCAAGAATTAGAAGCGATAATAAAGTCGGATGAAAAAAGAAAAGTAAAATGGAGCAAAATAGGAAGTTTTTTTAAATGGTTTGCTGATAAAAGCGTTGATGTAGCGGTTGCGTTTATGCCAATGATAGTGAAATCTTTGGAGTTAATGTAAAGAAATAAAAATGAAATGAAAAATCTTTATTTGACTTGATTCGTTCCGAAGGGTAAGAGCGGGGCGATTATGTTCGCGATGAAGAAGCTTTTGAAAAATATAGCAAGGCGCTTGGGAATTCGACTGTTTTCGTTCTTTATGAAAAAGGCAATGTTTTGAGTAGAATGTGCCAAGCAAAGGGGTCGTCGAACATCTTTGAAAAAGAAACTCTTTGCGGTTTTGTTCGCGTGAAAGACGATGACGGCTGTGGTTTATATTCACGATTTGCTGGTTCACAAAGATTTTCGCGGAAAATCATTTGGCAAAAAATTAATCGAGAGCGCTGTGAATCATTTCGACAGCAACACGATTTATGTCATGAGTGAAGCCTGTGAATATTATTTCAAATAAGGCTATGATAAAGTTGAAGAACGAATTATTGTTGTTCAAGAGAGGAGCTAGGAGTGATTGAAAGTTGACAACAAACGAAAAATTTGCAAAACTAACAATAATATATTTTTTTGAGTTCGTGATATTCATTTCATAGAAACGTGACCAACAACCTGCTTTTGCTAGGGATGAATATCACGAGCTTAAGCAGAGTTGTTGTTGTTGAATTCACAGGAAAATTTTACTTTCTAGTCTTAAAAACAAATCAAAAATACTATGGAAATAACCAATATTGCAAATGTGAAAACGCGCGAAGAATGGCGAGAGTGGCTTAAAGCAAATGGAACAACAGAGAGGTTTTGTTGGGTCAAGGTGACGCGTGGGATGTGGGGAAGTGCCGTTAAAACGAAAAATATGAACTTTGAGGGCATAACCTATCTTGATGCAGTTGAAGAAGCACTCTGTTTTGGATGGATAGACTCGACGGGCAAGCAAGGATATCAACGCTTTTCTCCGAGGACAAAAAAGAGCAATTGGACGGAGCTGAACATCATTAGATGCGAGAGACTCGAAAAACTGGGTCTTATGACAGATGAAGGAAGACGGCGAATGCCAGACAGAGTTTTTGCTGTTATTCCCGAGGTTTTAGAGTCATTAAAGGAATGTCCGCAAGCTTGGGAGAACTATCAAAGATTGCCCGAAATCTACAAACGCGTTCGCATTGACAACATTCAAAGTCACTTTAATATTGATGAACAAACCTATGAAAGAAGGTTGAAAAAATTTATTGACAACACTCGAGAAAACAAAATTTTCGGTGAATGGAACGACGGAGGCAGATTGCTGGAGGATGTTCATAATGGAGAATAACAAATCAGAAACAACACTTGTTGCAAAAGAAGTAACAAAAAAATTGCCAGAACTTAATCAAGTCAGAGAAGTGCTAAAAACTTTATTTCCTCCAAGAGAGATGGCGCCACTTTGGTATTTGCTTGCTCGCGCGAAGAAAAAGCATATTGAGTTTTTAGCATTTTATGACGAGGATAAGTTTGTTGGACTTTCCTTTTTGGTCACACATGGCGACTTGACATTGGTTGCATATTTGGCGACAGTCGCAAATGTTCATTCAAAAGGCTACGGGAGTAAAATATTGAGTTTCGTCAAGAAAAAGCTAGCGAACAATCGCTTGACGTTGACCATTGAAGAAATAAATGAGTCTTATCTAGACAACGAGCAACGCATTAAAAGAAAAGAATTTTATGCAAAAAATGAATTTTTGCCAACAACAAATTTAAAAATCAAAATCAGAGGAATGGTTTTTGAGGTGTTGAACAACAATGGAAACACCTCAATAAAAGACCATGAATTCATCATGAAAAAGTATTTAGGCAATTTGATTGGCATGCTCTATAAACCGAAAGAATTTTTAAACAAATCAACTGACATTTAAAAACACAAGAAATTGGAGAAAATCAAATCAAGAACATGAACGCAGAAAAAAGAAGACAAACAATTTTAGAAGAAATTTCAAAGCCGAATGCATTGATTAGTGCTTCGCTTTTGGCGAAAAACTTGAGTGTTTCAAGACAAGTCATAGTTGGAGATATCGCAATTTTGCGTGCCCTCGGGCACGAAATAATCGCAACAACTAGGGGTTATATGATTCCAAATTTTTCCGAATCTGGAAAATATGTTGGGAAATTAGCATGTAATCATTCGCCACCAGACACGATTAATGAACTCTATGCCATAGTTGACAGTGGTGCCACGGTGCTTGATATTATTGTTGAGCATGAACTCTATGGAGAAATAACAGGGAATTTGAATTTGGCAAGCAGAAGTGATGTTGACAATTTTATTAAAAAAGTCGAATCCCAAGAAGTGAAACTCCTCTCTGAATTAACAGGAGGAATTCATCTCCACACCATTGCAACTCGCAACAAAAATCATTTTGATGAAATTCAAAAGTCTCTCAAAGAAAAAGGTTTTGCAATCTAGCATAAAAACTTTAAAAAAGAACTAAAAAGCATTTGATTTAACTATTTTTGTGACATTATGTTGAAATAGTGAGTTGAATTAGCAAATCCAAAAAACTAGGAAGTGTAAAAAAAATGGAAGAGAAAAAAATATCAGAATGCGATGCTGAAGAAAATGAGATAGATGTTTCAAGCTTGAAGATAAGAGAAGATATTTCAAAATCAGAGGAAAACGTTTCAATTGAAAAAGTTCAAAGAGAGAAAGCCAATTTTATAACAAAAAAACGCATAGCCACAGGCTTAGTCGCTGTTGTCATGGCAACTTTGATAACGCTTTATGCTACTAGTGTTATCCCGTCAACGATTTTCACAATAATTTTGCTCACGATTGGAAGCGTGGGAATTGTCGTAATCACAATTTTTTTAATCATAAACACAAGAAAACAAAAGAAAATAAAAAAACTAGTTCTCATGCTAGTGAAACTACTGTCAATGGGACCATTGTTAATACTTTATTTGACGGCAACCATTGACTCCTCGTTGTTTGTGATTTTGAAAATTGTTTTGATTGCACTTTTTCTTACTCTGACAATTGGCATGTTTTTAATGAGCAGATTAAAAAACACGGATTAAAAATTAATGAAGACCTCTGCATAGCAAAAGCGTGAGGTGTCGAAACGAAGGTAACGCGACAAAGACCGTGAGGAATTAACTTGAAAAGATTAAAATTTGTGCTTAAAAACAGTTGACAATATCTGCTTGGATATGACATACTAGACAGGTGTCATGACAGCAGTCGTTTGACATAAAAAATTTTAAAGAGGTAAAAAAAATTATGTTAGGAATAGCATTAACATTTGTCGGAATTATTCTTGTCATGAACGGGATTCTGTTCATGGCAAAAGCACGAGTGAAGACGAAGAATGAAAACGGACAAGAACTAGAAACTCTCGTTCCGCTCATCGTATCTTCGCCAAAGTCGATTGCATTTTTCAACGTCATTGTTGGGGCAATCATCATCGTCG
>WQSV01000083.1 GCA_009787685.1 Bacillota bacterium | reverse complement strand
TAATATCAACAATCATGAAAATTGGATAGGCAATAATATTGAAAATCCCAAAAACAATTTGCTTTCTCTTTAGCCTTGTGAACACTCCAAGAAATAAATTCACTCCGGGAATGAAGGCAAGAACAAGCGAGAGTAGCCATTTTCCTCTCAAGATGTCATAGCCTTTTATGTGAGAATATTTTTCTTTGAAAACCACTGAAATTTCAACGTCTTTGAGATCTTCAATATCTGGAGAATAGTTTTTGTCAAACAGTTTTCCGATTGTTTTCGCATCATAGCTTTTTGGCATCAAAAAAGAAAGCCCAATCGCAATGAGCGCACACGCAAAGACGACAAATGGCGCAATGAATCCACCAAGTGGAATACTATAATGCCCTTCCATGAAGTATCTTCCGAGAATATAGACATCGCAACAATGAACCATGTTGAAATAACTTCCAGCATTAACATGATATCTCCAACTGTCAAGAAAAGCTTGACAGCAATAGTGGATGTAGTGACCTCCACCTGCGATGCCCGTTTGAGCTGGAAGATAGCCGACACCTTTTAATCCATTTTGCCAAAGAACACCTCCAGCGATTGCTCCCGCAATACCAAAAATAATTCCTTGTCCCGCGAAATACATTGCGCTGTTGTTTCGTTTTTTGACTTTCTTTTCAACTGCTGAAACTTGAGATGAGACCATTAGTGGCATCATGAACAAAATACCTATTCCAAAGCTTGAAATCGTTCCGCCAATTGCATTAATAATGATTCTTGGAACTATTGAGTTTGGGAAAAATAGTGACGAGCCTAGTGAGAAGAATGAAATTCCAAGACCAAAACACAGTAGTGAAACTTGGAATGCAAATCTCAGTCCATTGCGTTTTAGAATTTTGTTAAACAATAATAACATTATTGGAACTGGCCCGAACGCGGCTGAATTCAAAACAGCAGCCCAAGCAGGCGCAAGATTAAGGACGCCAGAAATCAAATCATTTTGAGATGCAAGGAACAATTGAAGCCCCAGCATATACATAAAACCAGTGACTAGCCATGGCCAAAACGCACGAGATTTGAAAACGAATGCAACACTTTTGAACACTCCGACCTTTTGCTCTTTGTTGTCAATGTCTTCAAGCGTTTCAACTTTCGGCCCATTCGTGTTTACTTCAACAATCGTATCAGTTGAAAAATTCGCTCCATTTGGAGCAGTCATCACTGCTCCCGATTGATTAATTATTGCAACTTCCTGCTCTTGATTCAACGACACTTCTCTTTGAATTGTTCGAGCATCCCCCGCCACTGCTGTGGCAAGTTGAGGGGTGCTTGCATTGAATAGAGGTTGTTTTAATGCCTCTTTTGCACTTTTTGTGAACGTCATGATGACTGGAATGAAAATCGTGAGCATTAAAGGAGATAAATACATTATCAATGTCATGACAGATCCAGTGTCCCCCATTGCCGTTATGATGAGTGGAGCAAGCGCATAAGCAATGGCAAACATGACTGTGTCGATGAACGCTTTAAAATATGCAATTCTTGCACGTTGCGCTCTGTCTTTGCAGACTGTTGCCAAAGAACCAAAGAACGCAACAATACACAACGAATAGAACGCAAAAAACAATATTGACATTCCAAAAAACCAAAATGAGTTTCCCCATTGTTGGGCACTTCCTCGAATTAACGCTTCACCACCTGTGAAAAGCGGAAATGTTAGTCCAATCGCACCAATCAACATTGGAATGAATGAAATAATAACTGGAAGCCTGATTCTTGCATAACGACTTTTCATTCTGTCGATTCTGTTCGCAAGCGGAATATCAATCGCTGCATCAAAAATTCGACCGATTGTGAACAGCAATCCGAAAGTCAATCCCGATGTCAAGACTATTGCAGCACCTCTTGGAGCCCATGACCACAAGTAATATGATTGACCAAGATTTCTAGCGTCAACCGAACTTGTGAAATACGCCATTAGCATCGTCATGATTAGTCCGGGACCAAATGCTGAAAAGGCATATAAAAACTCTTTTCTTTTGCTGTTTAACATAACTTCTTCAATATTTCTCCGTTTGTAGTTTCTTGATATATTTTACACTACAATCGACATTGTAATGCATTTTTTGCTATTTGTCAAACGAAAAAGAGGTTTTATCAAAAAACGATATTAAAAAACCGTTGTTTTTGACAGTTGATGGAAAAACAAAGATTAAATTTCACATATATTGTATTTTTTTGGTGTTTTTCGATTAATTCATCACTCCTCATTTTTCGCCTATGCTCACAAAACAAAATTTGCCACCAAAGCGCTGACGAATTTTGTTTTTTAAAAATAATTGTTTTGATTTCGACAAAAACATCTAAATTCTCATCAGTGTTCTGCCACAAGTAATCACCAGCAAATCCTAAAGTAATAATAAAAACAGTCATTAAACACCAACAATATCCAATATGTGTATCAATATATTATTTTTTCTTGATTTAAACTGGTCACATAATGAAGCTAATGTTCACTGATATGCCAATCATCAAATAACTGCACATATGATGGTTGCCATAACCGCCAAGAAAGCAAATTTTTTCTCAAATTATTTTTCATAATATTTCTCCTTTTTGACGACTGGTTATCGCTGACGCTATTATTGTTTTTAGATAAATTTCTAAAATTTTGAAAATTCTTTTCCTCATTTTAATATAACACTACTCCTTTTTAAAATATATGCCAACAATCGGAGACTGCTGGCATATTGTGTTATAATTCGCAATCTCCGACAAAAGAGTCAAAGAGATTATTTTCCTTCCATGAAAGGATATTCAAAATTTGGATCGGAGTTGAAGGTTTCTTTTATTGTTCGAGGGTTAATCCAGCGATAGAGATTGAGAGCGCTTCCCGCTTTGTCGTTTGTTCCAGACGCACGCGAGCCACCGAACGGTTGTTGACCGACAACTGCTCCTGTGCATCTGTCGTTAATGTAGAAATTGCCAGCGGCATAGGTCAAAGCTTTTTCCATTTTTGCAATGATGTCGCGCCCTTTTGCGAAGATTGCACCTGTGAGAGCATACTTTGAGCCTTTGTCGCAAATTTCAAGAGTCTTTTCAAAATCGTTGTCATCATAAACAAAGATGGTTAAGACTGGTCCAAAAAGTTCATCTTTCATCGTGATATAGTTCGGGTCTTTCGTCTCGATTATTGTTGGTTGAATGAACCAACCAATGCTTTTATCATATCCCGTTGTCAACACCTCGACATCTTTTGATTTTTTTGCATCTTCAATATATTTCGTTATGTTGTCGAAAGATTTTTCGTCAATGACTGCGCCCATGAAGTTTGTGAAATCAGTGACATCTCCGACTTTAATTTTTTTGACTTCTTTAAGAAGTTTTTTCTTGAGTTCTTCCCACATGCTTTTTGGAACATAGGCACGCGAGCAAGCTGAGCATTTTTGTCCTTGATATTCAAATGCCCCGCGAATAATTGCTGTGACAATTCTATCAATGTCATTATACGAATTGTGAACGAAAGTGAAGTCTTTTCCTCCAGTTTCACCAACTAGCCTTGGGTAGCTTTTGTAAGAATCTAGATTGTTTGCAATATTTTTCCAAACGGTGTTGAAAGTTTCGGTTGAGCCTGTGAAATGAACTCCCGACATATCGGAGTCTTTGACAACAATTTCACTAAAAAGGGTGCCTTGAGATGGAACAAAATTGATAACCCCTTTTGGAAGTCCAGCTTCGATGAAAATTTGCATGACATAATAATTCGAAAGAGTTGCTGTCGCTGCTGGCTTCCAAACGACAGTGTTCCCCATAAGAGCAGGAGCAGCAGACAAGTTTCCACCTATTGCCGTGAAATTAAAGGGCGAAATCGCGGCGACAAAACCATCAAGCGGACGATACTCTACTCTGTTCCAAACTCCTTTTGAGTTGACTGGTTGAACTGAATAAATTTCTTCTGCAAACTTGACATTGAACCTTAAAAAATCTGCAAGTTCACAAGCACTGTCAATTTCTGCTTGGTGGACAGTTTTGTTTTGCCCAAGCATTGTTGCAGCATTAATTAATGCACGATATTTAGTTGAAATAAGTTCCGCTGCTTTCAAAAAAATAGCAGCTCTATGTTCAAATGACATGTGAGACCAGTCTTCTTTTGCTTGCTTTGCAGATTCAACCGCTTTTTTCAGCTCCGGTTCTTCAGCAAAAGAAAAATTTGCAAGGACATGTTTGTGGTTGTGAGGCATTGTCACTTTGCCTTTTTTCCTCGTCACAATCTCCTCTCCTCCAATAATAAGAGGAATTTCGACCACGACTTTTGATTGTCTTTCCAGTTCCGCTTTGAGTGCAATTTTCTCAAGAGAGTTTGGTGAATAGTTCAAAACTGGTTCATTGATTGGTGTTGGAATTTTAAAAATTCTCGTCATTTTTTTGTCTCCTTATTTTTAGTGAATAGTGCTTTGGTTAGAATTGTTAATAAAATATTTTAACAACAACTATTAGTTATTATCTTGATTTTTATCGTCTAATGTTTTTTCGTCTTTCTTGGATGCGACCCATTCGTCAATCTTGATTTTTGCATCTAGCATTTTTTGTTGGAGTTCTTCTGTTCCATCAGCTATGTTTTTAACATTCGCGCGTTTTTCTTCGTCAAATTTTAGAGGGTTTTCATCAATATAGATATAATTTTTTCTAAACGGTTTTGTTTTGTGGTGAATTGAAGCAACGACTAGAGGTGCTTTGTTTTGAAGTGCAAACATGACCGCACCGCCCTTGATTTCTTGAAGACTATCATCTTCTTTGTTTCTTGTTCCTTCCGGAAATATTGCAATTCCTCGCCCTTTGTCCAAAACATTTTTCACTTTGCGAATAGCAGAAATGTCTGGCTTTTCACGATCAATAAAAATACCTCCAAGAGCCCCTAGAAACAACCTTGACAAAAAGCCTTTGCCAAGTTCTTTTTTCGCAAGATATCGCCTAAATCCCGGAAGTGACGCCCCTAAAATAACAATGTCCCACCAGCTAAGATGATTAGCAATGAGAATAATACGCCTGTCCTTTGGGAAAGACTTTTTGTTGACAACTTTCACTGGGAAAAGAATTTTTCCGGGTATGAAGAAAATAATTTTTATTAGATAATAGAAAAATGCCATAATTTCAATACGCAATTCACAATGCATAATTGCACAATGATTGTTAACCTTTTATTTGATTTAAAATATGATTGACGACTTCTTCAATCGTCATTGTTGTTGTATCGACTTCGATTGCATCAGGCGCTTTAATGAGTGGTGCAAAGTCTCTCATCATGTCGTTGTCATCTCTTTTTGCAATGTCTTGTTTAAGATTATTGATGTCGACGGTTTCTCCTCTTGACAGAAGTTCTTTGTGACGCCTTTTTGCTCTCTCGTCAATGCTTGCAGTTAGAAAAATTTTGTGTTTTGCATTCGGAAGAACAAATGAACCAATGTCTCGACCATCCAAGACGCAATCTCTTTCTTCAGCAATTTTTCTTTGCAACTCAACCATTGCAAGGCGAACAGCGTGATTTTTCGAAATATCTGACGCAAGTTGAGAAATATGATTTTCTCGAATTTTCAACCCGACATCAACTCCGTCCAAAAACAAGCGTTGAATACCATCTTCGTATTTAATGTCTATGCAAGTTTTTTCAAGCATTATTCCAACTGCGTTTTCATCAAAAACGCTGATATTATTTGAGTGAGATTTCAATCCAAGCGCCCGATACATCGCACCCGTGTCCAAATACGCAATGCCAAGTTCCTTTGCGACTATTTTTGCAACGGTGCTTTTTCCAGAACCTGCTGGTCCATCTATTGCTATGTTTAAAGTTTTTTTCATCGTCTGACTCCTTTTGAATGCACTGCTCCTCTTGAAGGCATCACCCCTCTTGATTGACTTGTTGTCTTTTGAGAAGAGGTTGGTTTTTTCAAATTTTTCGCACTGTTTAAGTAGACATTTTTTGGCTCAAACTTCTTATCT
Source organism: Bacillota bacterium (assembly GCA_009787685.1). Lineage (GTDB taxonomy): Bacteria > Bacillota > Clostridia > Christensenellales > Pumilibacteraceae > WRAY01. The sequence continues at coordinate 783 of WQSV01000083.1, read as the reverse complement.
TTGACTTGAACAGTCAACATCATTCTGATGCACAATGGAAGTGAATTTTTTATCTTTGGCTCGATTGCAGAGAACAGAGGAATGTCAAAACCCGATTCTCGAACAGCCCTTGCGGGATAGAACGAACGAATATCATCGGTTGTCGATATTATCAAGTTGACAATATCGTCTTTTTTCAGCTCGTTGTCTTTCAAAATTCTTTGAAAAAGTTCAACACTTTTTTGCTTGATTTCCTTTTCGTTGTCCGCCGAAATACTCGTTGCACCTCGTATTGAATATGTTTTCATTAATCTCTCCTTTTATTTTTTTGATAGTGCCAATATTTTTCAAAAACAACACCAATCTTTCTGTCCAATTGTTTGCCCAGTCCTCACACCACATAGTGTTTTCTATGGTAATATATTACAACAAAATTAGCAAGAAGTCAACAGTTTTAAATGTGAAAAAAGACATTCAATTCTGTTGACTTGAATGTCTTTAAAAAAACTTTTACTTAAGGACGGTTGATTAGAAAACTCATTGATGCAGAGGTCGTAATATAGCTTCCATCACCTTCTGTGCTTTGTGAGCGAATTTGAACATCGATTGTTCTTAGTTGACCGTGAACATAAGTTGAAGTTAACCTTGTGACAAGAACTCCTTCGATTTCAAAGTTACGCCTAACAGTGTGTCTGATGACTGGCAACAACTCATGGTTGTGTTCGTTTGCCAAAACGATGATGTTCCCTCTTCCCGCAAGAACTGCCCCCGCGTCACTGACAACTGCATTGTGAATTCCACTTG
>WQSV01000082.1 GCA_009787685.1 Bacillota bacterium | reverse complement strand
CAACTGCCGACAGTTTGCACATCGGGCACTATATTCCAGTCATGGCAATGGCACACATGCAAAAAGCGGGACACACTCCAATAATCCTCGTTGGTGGTGGCACTGCGATGGTTGGTGACCCGTCAAACCGCAACGACATGAGAAGTTTGATGGACAAGAACACTGTCAAATCAAATGCAGACAACTTCAAAGTTCAACTCTCAAAGTTTGTCAGTTTTGAAGGCAAAAACGCTGCAATAATTGTCGATAATGCGGATTGGCTGACTAGCCTAAACTACATTGATTTCTTGCGTGATATTGGTGCGCATTTTTCAGTCAATCAAATGTTGACGGCAGAATGCTTTCGCTCACGATTAAAAAAGGGCTTGAGTTTTCTTGAATTCAACTATATGCTCATGCAAGCATACGACTTTTTGATGCTCAATGAAAAGCATGGCTGTGTTCTGCAAGTTGGCGGGAACGACCAATGGAGCAACATTTTGGCTGGTGCTGACTTGATTAGAAGAATAAAAAGAAAGCCAGCCTATGCATTGACTTTCGCGCTTTTGGAAACGAGCGCGGGAGAGAAAATGGGCAAGACTCAAAAGGGTGCGCTTTGGCTTGATGAGAAAAAAACAACACCATACGAATTCTATCAATACTTTAGAAACGTTGAAGATGTGAAAGTTCATGAGTGCCTAAATCTCTTGACATTCCTTGATTCATCTCAAATCAATTTGTTGATGCAAGGAAACATAAACGACGCAAAAAAAAGACTCGCATTTGAGGTCACTGCTCTTATTCATGGTGTGGAAAAGGCTGAAAAAGCCCAAAATGAAGCGATAGCAGCGTTTAGTGGAAATATGGAGAGTATGCCGACAATAAAAATCGCTGGTCACCTTGACCTCTTGATTCCAGATTTGATGGTAATGGCAGGGCTTGTTGCATCTCGATCGGAAGCAAGAAGACTCATTGAAGGTGGAGGGATAAAAGTCGGAGAACAGAAAGTTCAAACAGTCGACGCCCCACTAAAAACCATGACCCAAACTCCAGAGTTCGTTCTCCACAAAGGCAAAAAAGTTCACGTCAAAATCATTATCAATTAAAAATTTCATGTCAAAAAAAAATCAAAAATCGCAGAATATTCTCACAAACACCCTTGAAATAACGACTTCCAAGGGTGAGAAGATTTGTATTATTTTAAATGAGCATGAGAGCATATTTCACATTGATGGAAAAGAATATGTCATCAAACAAACTCAAAGTTCGTCAAATAAAACTTTATCTGAAAAATTAATCAATTTTTTAAATGGGAAATCAACTAGCTTTGAACAAGATGAGTTAAAAAAAGAATTCTCTGGTGAAGACTTTTCATATTATGCTCTTTCAATCATTCCAAATCAAAAAGAAAAGACAAACGATATCATTGCATATTTAAATGCAGTCTCAAAAGAAGAAGACAAAATTCTTTTAATCAGCGAAAAAACAGTTGTATTTTTGAAAAAATATTCACCCGATGATGATTACATTTCAGCGCAAGACTTTGCAAAAATTCTTCTTGAGAACATAAAAGAAGAGTTGAGGTGTGAACTCAAAATCAATGTGGGTGGGCATATAAATAAATTTAGTGAACTTGAAAAAGCTTATCAACAATCTCAAGTTGCTCACACTTTTGGATCAATGCTCTCCCCAAATGAAAATGTTTATTCCTATAAAGAATTTGGTGTTGCAAAAATGTTGTCGAACATTGACAAGGAAACTTTGTTTAATTATTTGACAACATTAATTGACAAAAAAAGCCTTGAAGTTCTTTATGATGTTGAATCAATGGAAACAGCGAACGCGTTCTTAAAAAATTCCCTTAATATTTCAGAAACAGCAAGAACAATGTTTCTTCATCGAAACACTTTAATATATCGACTTGACAAAATCGAAAAAATAACAGGACTAGACATTCGAAATTTCAACGACGCAACAACATTCCGCCTAATCAGTATTTTACACAAATTATCAAGTGAATAAATGGGAAGCTTTTTGTGAAGAAAAGGATAGTATTCTTAACACTACTTATTTTTTGCTAATTCCGTTTGTGACTGCTTGTTTGAACATAGACGCAAATTTTGTTGCGGGAAATATAGAGGCATTATCTCAATCAAGATATTAGTCTCTCTTGAGGTATTTGGACTGTTACTAGGGGTGATGTTCGATGATGTGGAGCAATCGCAGAGAGGGGTTGTAATTTTCGCAGAGGGACTAGTGGAAGGGGTAGGCGCCTAATGAAGGATATGATATAATTGGCGGAGATTTTTTAAGGATATTTTTAGGTTTTGATACTATTATTCGACACTTCAACTGGAGATTAAGGGGCTCTAGGTTAACATTCACTCAAGAAACTCTTGGAAGTTCTGAAGTGAGGGTATCTTGCATTGGGGGATTTAGGCAGTATATGGTTTTTACTCGTGATAACACAACAATAATATTTAGCAAAAGGTCTGCTTCGAGGTAAAATAATTTTTTTAACATAACTATCCAAGATGCTTGACATCATTTTTTTAGTGTGTTATTTTAAATGTGTAAACTAAAAACAAGAGGGTCGAAGACCCCAAAGGAGAAAATGATAAAATGATAATTGGAGTTCCAAAAGAAATCAAAGCAAACGAGAACAGGGTCGCGATGACACCAGCGGGTGTTCGCTCGCTTGTCAGCGCAGGACACAGCGTTTTTGTTCAAACGACAGCAGGCGAGGGTAGCGGTATTACTGACAAAGAATACATAGAAGCTGGCGCGAAAATGTTGAAAACCCCAAAAGAAATTTTTGACAAAGTCGACACTATTGTCAAAGTCAAAGAGCCACTTGAATGTGAATATGACCTGTTCAAAGAAGGACAAACTCTCTACACTTATCTTCACCTTGCTGCTGAAAAGCCATTGGCGGAAGCACTGATGAGAAAAAAGGTCACAGCGATTGCCTATGAAACTGTTGAACTCAGCGACGGCTCACTCCCACTGCTCACTCCAATGAGTGAGGTTGCTGGACGTGTTGCAACGCAAGTCGGCGCTCAAATGTTGACAAAATTTTGGGGCGGTTCGGGAACACTTCTTGGCGGAGTTCCGGGGGTTGCTCCGGGGAAAGTTGTTGTCATCGGTGGTGGTATTGTTGGATTGAGTGCGGCTAGAATGGCGATGGGTCTTGGCGCTGATGTCACAATCATGGATATCTCGAAAAAACGCCTAATCTATATTGATGAACTTTATTCTGGAAGAATGAAAACGCTTTGGGCAAGTGAATACAATATCGCGAAAATGGTCGCTGAATGTGACCTTCTTGTTGGAGCGGTTTTGATTCCGGGAGCGAAAGCGCCGAAACTTGTCTCTGAAGCAATGGTCAAAACCATGAAAAAGGGTTCGGTTATTGTTGACGTTGCAATCGACCAAGGAGGAATGGTTGAAACAATCGACCGTGTCACAACTCACGCAAATCCATGTTACGAAAAACACGGTGTTATTCACTATTCAGTTGCAAACATGCCGGGTTCAGTTCCAAGAACTTCGACTTTTGCGCTAACTGATGTGACTTTAAAATACCTTCTTGACATTGCAAACAAAGGAACAATCAACGCATTGAAAGAAGACAAAGCATTGATGCTAGGCTTAAATACATATGATGGATTCATCACGTATAAAGCTGTTGCGGATGATTTAAATCTTGCTTATAAATCAACAAAAGATTTCTTTGGAGTTTAGATTGTTTGGAAAAATTAATAAAAATGCGAGTGGGCGATAATGCTTTGCTCGCATTTTTATTTTACAAAGAACTGTTTTTAATCTTTTCGGGTTGATTTCTTGCGTTTTTGTCGAGTTTTCCTATATTCGACACCTCGCGGTCTTGTTGCGGGATTTTATCGAAAAAATTTTAACAAAATTTTAAAAGCATATCACATGAGTTGCCAAAAGCATGCTTGTGTGATATACTTTTGTGAAGATGAAAGAAAACTCTGGACTACTCATCATTATTTCAGGACCATCGGGTGCAGGAAAGGGCACTATCTATGAACGAGTTTTGACTGCATCTCCAAACATGAGACGTTCGGTTTCAGTCACAACACGAGATCCAAGACAAGGCGAAAAAGAGGGGATTCACTATTTTTTTAAAAACAAAGACGAATTCAAAAAAATGTTGAAAGAAAACGCATTTTTGGAGCATGCGACAGTATACACTAATTATTATGGAACTCCCCAAAAAGAAGTTTTCGAAAATTTGGAAAAAGGCCACGATGTGATATTTGATATTGATATTGAGGGTGCAAGGCAAATAAAATCGAAATATAAAGACGCGATTGGAATATTTGTCATGCCTCCGTCATTTGAAATTTTGCGCGAAAGATTGGTCAACAGAAAAACCGAAACTGAAGAGAGTCTTTTGAGAAGAATTGGAAGTGCAAAAAGCGAACTGGCTCAGCATGAACTGTTTGATTATATCGTTTTTAATGACACAATCGAAAGAGCAGTTGAAGACACGATGAATATTATATCAGCAGAAAAAAATAAAATAAGCTTCAACAAAGAAAAAATCAAAAAACTACTAAATTGAAAAATTGTTTAACAATTATTGTGCGTCGTGGACGCAAAGGAGACAAAAAAATATGTTAGAGCCACCAATTGACAAAATTGTCACAAAAATCGGTTGCAAATACGCGCTTTGCTCACTTGTCACAAAGAGAGCAAGATTTCTGCTTGAGAAAAAGCCCGATGTCCTAGATGCTGCTGGAAGGCGTGCTGTGACCGTTGCGTCACAAGAAGTTTTCGACGGACAAATTGAAGTCGGAATTGAAGAATAATTTTTTAACTGATTGTTTGATTTTATTGAACAAAAGGTGGCATATTATACTATAGATGAAACTGTTTTTTGAAAAAATAGGGGCAAAAAGAATCTTATCACTGGTGCTTAGTGCAGTGATGCTTTTTGCTATTGTTTTGTTTGCTTCTTCATGCGAGAGGGGTGTGCAAGTTCAAAACATTTCCCTAAATTTTTCGGAAATCAATATCATCGTTGGTTCGTCTCGAATGATTTCTGGAAGCGACATAACATTTGAACCAGTTCTCGTCAGAAATAGAGACTTTGTTTTGATTAGTGGAGACAATTCAATATTCACTGCCTGCAACAACACAAGTAGCGTCACTGCATTGAGAGCTGGGAGAGCAAGGCTCACTGTTCAGTCGGTTTCTAATGGAAGAGTTGCAGTTGCCTATGTCAATGTATCGGATAGGGCGCCAGAAAAAATTGAAGTTATTTCGAATGGAGAAATTTTTCAGTCTGCGCTTAGTTTTTCAACCATTGAATTTTTCGCTCATCTTGACACTGATTTGGCTAATATTGTCATGGTAAATTGGAGGATTCATGACATTCAAACTGGGGTTGAATATGAAAACATCACGCTAACATCCTATGAATCTTTTTCATTTTTACCACACAGAGTTGGTGCGTTTGAAATAACAGCATCGGTTTTTAATCATTTCAATCAAGAAATATCACATAGTGTTCGAGTTGGTGCTTTTTATGATTTTGTTTTGGCTCCACAATATTTTGAACATATTATGGGCGAACTTTTCCAAGAGACTAGGCAAGAGGTTTCATTTGAGGTTGACTTTGTTGATGCTCATGGCAATCCGCCGAGAACGATTGAATGGATGGTTGGCGAAGAGGTGATGAGCGTTGAAAGAAGATTTAATTTTTTTCCTCAACAATCTGGGCAATTTCAAATCTCACTCTATATCAACGGAAAAAGAATTTCTTTTTCAACTGGAGAAAACTATGCACTTCTTGTCGTTGAAGATGTTGATGGAGCAATTCCAACAAACCTCTATCTTTGCACTTTTCGAAACTTCCCTTATGTGACACTTTATTTTGACACAAGCATAATAAACGTTGACTATGAAATAAGAATCTATCGAGAAACTTCCGATGGAGCAAGAACAAGCCATGCAGTTAACATTTCAACAATAAACACTGCAACACAAGGCGTTTTTCAAAATGGATATGCGGACTTGACTGAGTTTGTTGGCTTTAATGAAAGTGAAAATTTCCATGTTCTGAACACCACTTTCATTGTTCGAATCAGAACAATGTTAAGAGGTGAGAGAGATGGTATTTCTGAATGGGTGGAAATTTCTAGTAATCCTATTCGTGATTACCAAAACGCAATTCCTCATTTAAAAAATACTGCATTTGATGGACATCAAAACCATTTTGTTCAAAATGAAAATGATTTTGCAAAGTTGTTTGCCCATTTTTTCAAATGGCGCGAAATGCCAAGACTTGGAAACAATGTTTCGCATTCCCAAACACATGAGATGTTCATTTGTGATGACTTCGGCGCACCATTTATTTATCCGTTTGTTGGTGATTCGGTTGAGCTTACAAACAACATAACATCATTTTTGAGACATAATTTTTATGCCCTTGGATTCACGGGGTATTATCGAATTGAGTTTGAATTTGGCTCAAACAATGGGCAAGGACGAATTTTTTCATTGACAATTCGATTTGACACTGATGGCTTGCCGAGTTTTTCAAGTGATATTTTTCATTGGCCATCAAGTGTTGGTGGGCAAGCTCCAATAGCACTACGCGCGCTAAGACCGCGAGTGAATAATGATTTTTCAAACCTTAGGCAGTCCCTTCCAATTGATTCGTCTGGGAGAAGAGAGGTTCTTGTTCGCACCTCAGAGCAATTATATTTTGTTCTTGAAAGAGGATTTAGACCGATTGTTGAAAGAGGAAGTGAAGC
>WQSV01000081.1 GCA_009787685.1 Bacillota bacterium | reverse complement strand
AAGGAGGAAGAGAGCATATTCCAGATGGATTGTTTGAAAACACGGGTGTTCGCAGAGTTCATATTCCACAAGGGGTTCAGACTATTGGAGAAAGAGCATTTGCAGGTTTTTTGGGAACTGAAATAAACTTGCCAATGTCTGTTGCCAGCATTGGAAACAACGCTTTTTTGAATGCTCGAAATTTGAGAGTGATAGACATGACTAATATTTTTCTTGCATCTCATGTTAGGGCTTTTAATGCGACAGCATTTAGCGGAGTGAACAGAGCTAGTGTGGCATTGGTGGTTCAACAAGGATTAAGACAATCATTCTTGGATAGAGGGTGGACAGGATTTAATTTCATGTTTGTTCAAAACAGCTCGGTGGTTGGGTTTGAGTCAAACAGATATTTTGACGGGATGTTGACATTGCCCCAAAACATCATTGCAATTTCTGCAAACGCATTTGCTATGCAAACGAATTTTTGGAGCATTTCCATCCCCGAAAGTGTTGAGGTGATTGCAAGCACTGCGTTTTCTGGATGGATGGGAACTCGAACTATTTATGTTGTTGGACGGGATTATGCTCCGAGTGGATTTGCAGGTGGATGGAGTTCAAATGCAAGAGTTGTTTTTGGAGTTTGGGATGGGTCGGTTGCGACTGAGTTTTCTGGCGGGGATGGAACAGCACAAAACCCATATCAGATTGGAAGAGCTTCGGAGTTTGCGAGATTGGCGCGATTGTGGAACAACTCTAATCATTGGAGGAGCAGAAGGGTTCATCTTGTTTTGACAAGGGACATCTATTTGAATGCGAACATTTCAAGATATTTTAGTTGGGGAACAAATGCCCCAGCAAATATTTGGACAGCGATTGGAACAGCAGGCAATCATTTTGTTGGGAACTTTGATGGAAGAGGGCATTCGGTTCGAGGGGTTTTTATTGATGAATCGGTGTCGACACAAGGTGTTTTCGGAGCGATAAACGATTCGACTGTGAGCAACTTAATGGTTGAAAATGGGTTCATTCGAGGCAACACTGAAATTGGCGGAATCGTTGGAAGAATTGACAACCGATCGCGTTTGGTCAATGTTTTTAATTCGGCGGTGATTTTTAGCAACCATGGAGTTGTCGGGGGAATCGCGGGAAGGGTGGTTGATAGCAGTGTTGTTAATAGTTTCAATTGGGGCGATGTCACTGGAGGGGGGCTTGATGTTGGCGGAATTGTTGGAGTTGCGAATTTTAATAGTGTGATAATGAACAACTACAACGGAGGACTAATTGGCGGTGGGAATAGTTTTGTTGGAGGAATTGTTGGGTGGACGAGTGGTGCGAATATTCGAGTGGAATTCAACTATTTTGTGAAAACTGCGAGTATTAATGCGAACAGAAATTTTGTTGGCGGTGGAAGTTTTGTTGGTGGCGCAAACAACAGAACGTTTGACTTGAATGGGACTTTGCGAAATCAAGCGGGAAATGCAAACCAACCTATTAACATAGGCGGAAACAGAACTAATCTTTTGAGCGCTCTAAATGCCACCATGAGACAAAATTATTTGCCACTTCTTCCGAGTGGGACGAGGTATGCGACTTGGGTTTGGGAAAATTCTCCAGTTCCAATATTGCGTTTTGAGGATAGTTTCTCTGGTGGAACAGGTTCAGCGATTGATCCGTTTTTAGTAAGTGATGCAAGAAACTTTAACAATATTCGATACTATTATGACGCTTATTTTAGATTAACAAATGACATCAATCTTGTTGATTTTCAAAACTGGACACCAATCCCGATGTTTCGAGGGAGTTTGAATGGAGGATGGCACGTTATTCGGGGGCTGAGAATTCAGAATGCTTCGGTGTATAATTCGGCGGTGGGAGTCAATGCTGGATTGGTCGCTGTGAACTATGGAAGCATCGCGAACTTGCATATTGAAGCGGCGCAATTTCATTTTTTCCATAACTACACGGGAACGAGAAATAATGTCGGAACAATAGCAGGGGTGAACCGCGGAAGAATATCATATATGGGAATTTGGTGGGGGAATTTCCAAATCAATCGTCCGATGTCGGTGACTGGAGGAGTTGTTGGGCTGAATGACACGACTGGCGTTGTTCGCGGAGTGAATGTTCTTCACACGTCATTTTCTGGAACTGGCGACATTGGTGGAGTCGCAGGGGTGAACCGCGGAACTATCGAGCATTCAACTCTTCAAAACGGGTCAACGATTAGTCATTTTTTGAGGCGCTCAAGTTCAATCGGAGGGATTGCAGGGGTTTTGGAAAATGGAACAATAATGCACTCAAATGTTTTAGACAGCACTATCCAAAACATCGGGCAATATGCCTCAATGAACTATGCCCCAAGCATGGGACTGGTTGTTGGCACAATGGTTAATGGTCACATAATATCAATCGGAGCAAACAACTCACAATTGCTTGCAGGAAGCTTAATGGGCGAACAAGGAACAGAACAAAGACGCTACTTCGGTACAACATGGTGGCCAGACTGGCCATGGGCAGGCAGAGTCCTCTCCGCCCACACAATAATGAATCTGCCTCTCAACACAATAACAATGTGATGGGGGCTGATATTTTGAAAAACCTTACAAAAAATTAAGAGTTGTGAAAGATTTTTGAAAGGACTTTAAAATGAGATTATATTATAATAAGGCTATAGTTAAAAATGACTATAGTCCTTTTTTGCGTATTGGAGAAAAAAATGAAAACAATTTTGAGAACAAACAAACTTTGCAAAACATTTTCAAATGCTGGAGTTCAACAGCATGTTTTGAAAAACATTGACCTTGAAATCTTTGAAGATGATTTCACCATTATCATGGGCGCAAGCGGTGGAGGAAAATCAACACTACTTTATGCTTTGTCGGGAATGGATTCTCCAACTTTGGGTGAAGTGTTTTTCGGTGAAGAAAACATAGCGAAATATAGTCAAGACAAACTGGCAGTTTTTCGAAGGGAGAATTGCGGATTTGTTTTTCAGCAAATCTATCTTGTTGAGAGTATGAGTGTTATTGACAATGTTGTGGTTGCTGGAATGCTTTTGAAAGAAAAGAGAAAGGAACTTGTTGAAAGGGCGAAAAAACTTCTTCAATTCATTGGTATTGACGAGTCGCTTTGGAAAAAGCTTCCGAATCAACTCTCTGGAGGGGAGGCTCAACGGGTTGGTGTTGCAAGAGCTTCAATCAACAATCCAAAAGTTTTGTTTGCGGATGAGCCAACAGGGGCACTCAATTCTGTCATGGCGAGTGCTGTTCTTGATTCATTGACTCAAAGCAACCAAAATGGTCAAGGTATTGTGATGGTCACTCATGACATAAATTCTGCCCTAAGAGGAAATCGAATTCTTTATCTCAAAGATGGAAAAATTGAGGGAGAATTAAAACTGGAAAGGTATGTTGGTGAATGTGATGAGAGGAGAAAAATGGTGAAAGATTTTCTTTCTTCACAGGGTTGGTAATTTTTTGCTTTTTGCTTCTTGACTCGCAACTAGGCTTGAGTGCGGTGTTAGCAGTCGACATGAATTCAAGAAAAAACAAAGAACAAATAAAAATCTTAAAGGACAGAAACATGAAAGAATTAAAAATTGCATTCTCAAATATTAAAAAAAGAAAATCAAGTGCAATAACACTTGTTGCAATAACATTGATAGCGACCGTCATGCTATCAATCAGCCTCTCTCTTTTAATGGGAATGGGGCGATTATTTGACAACAGGGCAACGGAACTCAATGCGCCTGACATGTCGTTTGCACTCGCTTCTGGAACATGGCAAAGCGAAGATCATCAGCATCTTTTGGATAGCGAGGGTCTTAGTGCTTATATGGTTAGAGATGCGTTTGTTGGAAGTGTTCGATATGAATTGGGTGGAAGAATGATTCGAAACGAATTTATTTTCACGTTGACTCCGGAAGAAAACTTACCCCTCAACACTCTCTATGTGGTTGACCGATTGCTCTCTCGACCCCAAAACCATATTATTCTTCCGCTAATATTTCGTTCAAGTTTTAATTCTGGCGACACCTTGGAGCTAGTTAGCGCGGGTGTTTCCTATGTTTTCACTATATACGGTTTTTATGAAAATATGTTTTTTGGATCTCCGGGAGCGCCTGCTAGCATGGCATATGTTTCAAATGATGCTTTCAGTCGATTATACTATGACAACAATTTTCGTCCTGTTACTCTTGTTTGCATAAGGTTCAATGAATTTGATCAAGCAACAGCGTATTGGAATTCTTTCATTGGCATTAGACCAAGAAATTTGGCTTTTTGGGCTGATTTGAATGCAATGCGTGGTGGGGTAACCTCGTTTTCAATGATTATGGCAAGCATCTTGAGTCTTGTTGCGTTCATTTTGGTTCTCATTGCAGTCATAGTCGCAAGGTTCAGTGTCATTAACAACATTGAGCAAGATGTTCAAACTTTGGGGGCGCTCAAAAGCATCGGTTTCACAAGCAAGCAAATAATATGGGCAGTTGTTTTGCAGTTTGTCTTAATCGTCCTTGTTGGCATAATTTTGGGCTTGATAACTGCGCTCATTCTCATGACGCCAATTGGCAATATGGTCGCCGCTTCAAGTGGGCTATTATGGAGCGGCGGCTCAATGGCTCTTCCAATCATAATATCTATTTTTGCAGTCTTGGGGTTAATGTTTTTTTCAACATACTTAATCGCAAGGAAGACAAAGAAAGTAACACCTATTGTGGCACTAAGACAAGGACTAGAGACTCACAATTTCAAAAAAAGTGCAACCAACCTTGAAAAAACAAAAATGCCATTGAATTTGAGCATGGCACTAAAGCAGTTCAAAGCAAATTTTAAAAGAAACATAACTGCATTAATAACACTCACTTTATTCGGTTTTATCGCTGTTTTGGGGTTCACCCTTCACTACAACTTTGTTGTGAACACAGAAGCGTATCGCAACATGGTTGCAATTGAACCAGCAGAAATAAGAATCAATGCTTTAACTGATGAATTCATGACAGATCAATTTGACAACATAGCAAATCATGAGAATGTGAGACAAGCACTTCAAATGAGCAATTTTGTCCTTGGGACAATTGATGGCAGGGGTTTCATGGTTTCAGTTTGGGAAGATATTTCAAGAAGGGAAGCAAACCCGATAGTTCGAGGAAGGTTCCCATCGGCTGACAACGAAATATCTCTTGCCGTGAGTTTCAGTGAATGGCTTGGCGTTGGCATCGGCGATACTATCGCTCTCGGCAGGCAAGGCAGTGACATCACGGCAAATTTTTTGGTTGTTGGAGTGACGCAAGGTTGGGGAGCTGGCGGAGATATGACTCTTGAAGGGTTTGAGCGAATTGAAGAGAATGCAATATTAAGAGGGTTCTATTTGTATCTTTATGACGGAAGCCCTCATGCAATAGAAAGTCTTAGTAACGAATTAATCCAAGAATTTGGACGAGAAATTAACATTATTAATAATGCCGAAAATTTCTATGAATTCATGGCTCAAATGCAACCTCCGATTGTCGCCGCGATGTATTTGATAATTGTCGTCATGATTGCAGTCATTGCCCTTGTCTTTTTTCTCATGGCAAACACCATTATTAATCGCAACCGAAAAGAAATCGGAATATTAAGAGCAATGGGTTTCACAAGCGGGCAATTGATGTTGCAACTCTTTTTGAGCTTCTTGCCAATTATTCTTGGCGGAGTTGTTTTGGGAACAGTTCTTGGAATATTGTTGACAAACCCATTAGCGTCACTAATGTTCTCGGGCATCGGCATAGCCCAAGCAAACTTCACATTTGTGCCATGGCGAATAATAGTTGGGGCAGTGACTATAATAGCTTCATGCATAATAACACTATTGCTGGTCAGTCTGAAATACAAAAAAACAACCGCACACTCATTGATTTCTGAAGGGTAGAATCTGAGGCAAAAATCTACACTTCAAAACCATTGAAATTTCTGTGAGAGGCGCTACTACATGGAATCTCCGACAAAAGCATCGAAGATGCTTCACAAGGGTCTTCGACCCCTCTGTCGGAGAATTTCTTGTAAAAGTAATTTCTCACAAAAGCATCAAAAATACTTGACAAGGTTCTTCGACCCCTTTGTGAGGATGTTTCTAATAATAGCAATCTCCGACAATAGCATCGGAGATGCTTGACAAGGGTCTTCGACCCTCTGACGGAAAGTGCAAACACAAGCCAGAACCCGACAAACCAGTCGAAGACTGTTGACAAGCTTATGCGACCCTCTCTGCTGGGGAATTTCTAGTAACAGCAATCTTTCACAAAAGCATTGAAGACACTTGACAAAGAATTGGGCATAACGTAATATAATATTAATATGAAAAAGAGAGTTTTGAAATTAGTGTTAGTAGTGATCTTGGCAGTGTTTTTTACAGTGCCGATGATGGGGTGTGAAGCGAATAGAAACTTCACCAATGAAGAGCATATTGCAAGAATTTCGGAAAGAGTTAGGGAGCGATTTTTTAGCGAAGGGTCGGAGCATCTTCACACTGATTTTGCTGTGACGATATTGTACAGTATGGCGGGAAATCCAATGTTTTTTATGGTTGAGTTTGAGCCAAATGGTTTTTTTTATGGGAGAATCCATCGAAATAGATATTATGTTAATTGGATGAATAACTATCTAGGTAGCAATTGGGAGCATGGAGGTGCTTCTATAGGAGGAGTCGGACAAGGTGGTTGGGCGCTGGAGGATCTAGAGAGTGGCCGTGTGGAGTTGGTGTTTAGAAGTCATTTTTATATTTTAAAAATGACAAATGAAACAAGAAAATATATTGGAGTA
>WQSV01000080.1 GCA_009787685.1 Bacillota bacterium | reverse complement strand
TGAGATTAGCTTGTGAATTATTGTTCCGCAACTTGTCGCAAGGACAGTGTTGCCATTTAAAAATGCATGAGCAGACAAACACAAGCAACAATATCAACATTTTTTAACAACAGACCACTTCCTTTTAGTTCAGTTATTACTAAGTGCAATCAAGCGGTGTGTAGTGCTATTAAGAGGGAGCGAACCCAGATGTTATGATTTTTGATATTGCGGACAACATGTTTCCTAAACTGGACTTTTAGCAGCTACGTTAAATAGAAACAAAGCAGGTAGTGTTTTACACTTTCCTACTTTGTTCTTCTCTTACTCTTGTGGTTGCTCTTCTTGATTTTTTTGTTTTTCTTCAGCAAGAGCGTTTTCAATTAGGACTTCTTCTTCTGTTTTTTGTTCTTCTTCAACAGCCTTGACTTCTGGTTTTTGATACATTTTTTCTTTTTCTTCTGGAGAAATTTCAGTTCCTGTCAACTCATAGTAGTCATAGTGAAGATGACATGCAACGAAATGTTCTGGTTCGATTTCGACCAATTCTGGACGAATCTCGTGACACACGTTCAAGACGTGTGGGCATCGAGTGCAGAATTTGCAACCTTTTGGCATGTTAATTGGGGTTGGAACATCTCCACGAAGAATGCTTTTTTCTTTCTTTGCTCTTGGGTCCGGATCTGGAACCGCATCAAGGAGAACCTTGGTGTAAGGGTGAAGTGGATTTTTGAACATTGGGACTTTTGGTCCTTTTTCAACAATACTCCCAAGATACATTACCGCAACATCATTTGAAATATGGTGAACAACTGAGAGATCATGCGAGATAAAGATGAACGATAGGTTAAAATTTTCTTGCAAGTCTTCAAGAAGATTGATGATTTGAGCTTGGATTGAAACGTCCAATGCACTGACTGGCTCGTCACAAACAACAAGACGTGGTTTCACTGCAAGCGCTCTTGCAATACAAATTCTCTGTCTTTGACCGCCCGAGAATTCGTTTGGATATCTTTCATAGAAATGTGGTTGAAGCCCGCATTCACGCATTACTTCAATGGTGTAGCGCTTGAGATTTTCAGCATAGACAGCACTTCTGAAGAATGGTCTTTTGAGATCTTTTGTTTCGTCGATTATTTTTTGAGAACCTACGCTTTCTTTTTTCTCTTCATTTTGTGGTGAATTTGCTCTTTCTTCAGCTAGCTGTCTTGCTTCTTCTTCGTCTCTTAGTCTTTCCGCTTCAAGCACATCATGTCTTGCTTGATATTTTTTGCAAAGCTTGTAGCGAACTTTGTGAATGAGTGATTTGCAAATTTTGACTATTGGATTGACAACAAATTTTGCGATTGGAGAAATAACATATTTTCCAATCAATTCAGAGATTCCAATCGGTTTTCCACCGACGAGTCCATGGACATGAACTGCTTCAGAAATGATTGAACCAACGTTCATTCTTGGTGGTAATGACGAATACGGATCTTGGAAAATGATTTGCATTTGAGTTCTGTATTTTCTCATTTGATTTTTTGGAATATTGTCGATTCTTTCGCCATTAAAAACGACTCTTCCACCATCAACATCCCAAAGTCTCAAAACTGCACGACCCATGGTTGTTTTTCCGCAACCACTCTCGCCAACGACTCCAAGCGTTTTTCCTTCTTCCAACTCAAAAGAGACACCATCTGTTGCTTTTAGATGCAATGTTGGCTGTCCAATCAAGTTTGTTTGAATAACAAAATATTTTTTTAGATTTTCTACTTTAAGAAGTGGTGTTGGCATAGGTTTTTCCTTAATTTGATGTTTGTTTTGTTGTTGAGAGATTTATTATTCTGTTTCTTTTGGTTTTCTTGCCGCTGGCTTTTTTGTCACAGTTGTTTTTGCTGTTGCTGGTTTTTTTGTTGCTGGTTTTTTCTTTGGTGTTTCAACCGTAATGGATTCCTTTGACTTTTCAGCTGTTTCGATTGCAATTGGTTCTATTTCAGTTGTTGTTTTTGGAGCTTCGTCAATTGTTGCAGTTGTTTCAATTGTTTCTTCGATTGGCTCTATAGTCGTCTCTAGTTTTTGCTCCTTCTTTTCAACACTCCCCGGGCACGCTCTGAAGCATGCAACTTTTTGAGTTTCTGAAATTTGCACTAGATCTGGATATTCCGTTGCACCTCTTTCACACTTGTGAGAACATCTACTTCTGAAAAAGCAATGGGATGGCATGTTGATAGGATTTGGAACATTTCCCGGAATATTAAAAAGCCTTTTGCCTTCACTTGAAATCGTTGGTTTTGATTTGTGGAGAGCAATAGTGTAGGGGTGCATTGGGTTGTAGAAAATTTCGTCGACTGTCCCCTCTTCGATTATTCTTCCTGCATACATTATTATAACATAATCAGTCATTTCAGCGATAACACCGAGGTCATGAGTGATTAGCATGATTGAACCGCCAAACTGGGCCCTGATTGTTGCGAGAAGTTCAAGGATTTGCGCTTGGACAGTAACGTCTAGAGCGGTTGTTGGCTCATCCGCAATGATCAGTGACGGATCGCAAAGGAGTGCCATTGAAATCATGACTCTTTGGCGCATACCACCAGATAATTCATGAGGAAAACGGCTATAGACATGGGCTGGGGCTGGAATTCCAACCTTTCCAAGCATGTCAATACTTCTCGCTTTCGCATCTTCTTTCGTCATTGGAATTTCTTCACCCGTTTTCGGACAAATTGATTTGAGATGGATTTTCGAAACCTCGTCAAGTTGGTTTCCGATTCGAACAACGGGATTTAATGAAGTCATTGGCTCTTGGAAAATCATTGATATTTCTTTTCCGCGAATTTTATAGACTTCCTTCATTGGCATTTTTGCCATATCATAGACAACGCCACTGCGAGAATTATAGCGAATTGCACCATCGACTATTTGCCCCATTGGCCCTTGGATTAAGCGCATCAAAGACATCGCAGTGACGGATTTTCCGCAACCACTTTCCCCAACGATTCCAACCGTTGCTCCCTTTTTAATGCTGAAATTGACGCCATTAACTGCTTTGACGACACCACGTTCAGTGAAAAAGTTTGTGTTGAGATTGTCAAACTCTACAAGATTGTTTTCATCTTGCATCACACTCGTATACTCGTCAAGCGTTTTTTTGCGCTTTTTTTCTTTTTCAAGTATTCTTACTTGTCGCTTGCTATCTTTCGCGATTTGTTTTTCTTCTTGCCTTGAGAGATAGCCTTTTTTTTGTTTTGCTTTTTCCATGTTAATCATTGAATATGGAATATTGAATATTGAATATGTTAGGTCTGATTTTTGGACAAATATTTAATAATATCCATTCCATATTCAATATTAAACATTCAATTATAATTTGAGTTATCTTCTTGCTCTTGGGTCCATTGCGTCACGCAATCCGTCTCCAACAAAGTTGAAAGACATGACTGACGCTAGAATCATTAGACCTGCTGGCAACCACCATAGTGGATAGTTTTCAAGATGATAGAGTGAGTTGACGGCACTAACCATTGTTCCCCATGTTGCAGTTGGCGCAAGAACGCCGATTCCAAGGAAACTTAGTGATGCTTCTGCCAGCATCGCCCCACCAAGCCCGAGTGTCATTGAGACGATAATTTGGGGCATGATGTTTGGGATGAGATGTTTGACAATTTTTCGAGTGTTTGAAAAGCCCATGGCTTCTGCTGCTGTCATGAATTCTTGTTCTCGGAGCATTAATATCTGCCCTCTGACAAGACGAGCCATACCAGCCCAACCAAGGAATGCCATTACACCCATGAGAATAAATATTCTTGCGTTTCCAATTCCCAACTCTTCTTCAAGCATGTTCAATGCTGCACCGATGATAAGGAGAAGTGGAAGTCCCGGAACTGATGAGAAAACATCCGCGAGTCTCATGATAACATGGTCAACCCATTTTCCAATGAGTCCAGAAAGTGCCCCCAATATTAGGCCAAGAGTTGTTGAAATGAAAACTGAAACAAAACCGATTGTCAGCGAGATTCTTCCGCCATGCATTAGTCTTGAAAAGACGTCAAACGCAGAACTGTCTGTTCCGAACCAGTTTTGGCTAGATGGATTTCCATAGTGAATTGGCCCATATTGAGACTCTGGAAAGCGTTGAAAGACTCTAATACTGACAGCTTCAATGTTTACCCAAAAGCTTTGAAAATAAAATTCTCCAGTTTGAGTGATAGTCGGATCTGGTGCATTAAAAATAACAGGCCCTAGAAATGAGAAAAGAAACAGAGTTGCCAAAACAACAAGTCCGCCTATTGTCAATTTTGATTTGAAAAAACGACGCAGAACAATGCGACCCGGGGAGAGACCTCTCACCACATCTTGTTGTTCTTCTTCTTTTTCAACCTTTTCGGGTTCATTATTTAATTGGTTTAGTGTTAGTTCCATAAGTTTTTTAAATTGAGCGTGGAAAGCAAATACTGAAAAGTATGGTTTGAATTGCTTAAAACAAGTTTAACAATACATTTCAATTTTCAATTGTTTTTTATTTTGTGATTTTTATTCTTGGGTCAACTACTGCATACATTAGGTCGGCAAGTGTTACGCTGACAACGGTTAGTATTGCCAAGAACATGTTATATGCCATCATTAGAGGAACATCCCCGTGTCGTGTTGCCATGAAAACCAAGTTTCCAAGACCTTCGATTGCAAAGAATTGCTCGAGAATGATTGAACCTGAGAACAACCCCGGAAGCAATGTTGCCATTGAAGTGACGAATGGAACAAGAGTGTTTCTAAAAGCATGCTTATAGACAACTACTCTTTCTGAACAACCTTTTGCACGAGCAGTTCTAATGTAGTCCGCGCTCAAAACTTCTAGGGTGTTCATTCTTGTGAACCTCAATGTTCCTCCCAAACTGATGAGGACAACAGTCATTATTGGAAGAATGAGGTGGTGAATTCTTGAGAAGAAAGTTGCGGCTGGTGAAAGCCCGAGAGCGAACATGCCTTGGGTTGGAAACCATCCAAGCCATACTGCAAAAACCATTACCAAAAGAGCGGCAAGGAAGAATGACGGGAACGAGAACAACATCATTACAATAAACGTTATGCTGTAGTCCCTTTTGGAATATTGGTTGACCGCGCTTGTGATGCCGAGTGGAATTGCGATTGCCAATTGGAAAATCATTGAAATGATGACAATCATGACCGTGATACCCATTCTTGGAGAAAAAATCTCTTCCATTACAGGTCTGTTGGTGAAAAATGAAAGCCCAAAATTGCCTTGGAAAGCACTTCCAAGCCAAACAAAAAAGCCACCGAATACCCCATGGTTAAATCCAAGCCCATAATACATTTCTTGATAGGTTTCCCAAGTGATGTGACCTAGCCTGTATTGCTCATAGAGAAAATCCGTTGGCATTAATCGCAACGCGGCATAGGTTATCAATCCAACCCCAAGGAGAATGATTATTCCAAATATTACTCTTTTTATAATGTATTTTAACATATTAATTTCTTGCGAATCATTTGTTTTTAGGCAAGGGGCGGGTTGAGCCCGCCCTTTGCTTAAGAACAAATTAGTGTTGTTTAAGATTTTTGGATTAGATATTGAAGCTTAGTAGTGGCAAGTTATAAAGTGGACCACGGAATCTTGAAAGTTCTTCGCCCGGTCTGTTTCCATAGGTCGTGCTCATGTCAATCGCTCTTTGATTCATGATGAACATGTTTTCACGCTCATAGGTTGGGAGAACAACTGCCAAATCCATCAAAGTGTCGTGAGCTGTGATGTAGCGTGGGGTTCTCGCTGCTCTTCCCGTTACTTCACGACCAGCGATGATTTCATCTGCAAGTCTTTGCAATAGTGCCCATTGGTCATCTTCGCTTCCTGCTACGATTGGAATTGCTCCCGGACCATATTGTGGCGCTTGTTGATCACTGATTGCACTGAAACCCCATGCGTTGATGATGCTGTTTCTTGAATGCATGTGGAAAAGACCAAACATGTCAGGGTCAATACCTCCACCGAATGCTGCCGCCCAAATTTGAAGTTGACCAGTTGCAAGACGAGAGAGGACCAAAGGATCAGAGATTACACTTGTGTTTGCTCCAAACAAGACTTCCAAGTAACGTGCGGCATCAAGGAACATGTCTCTTGCTGGGTGGTCAAGTGTGTCTCCCGGAAGAGTGAATGTTAGTCTCAATTGGACACCTTGTGGGTTGACAAGCCTTCCGCCGACTTGGAATCCAGTGAATTCACCTGTTCCAGCAGTTGCACCCTCACGAGTGTAGCCCGCGGCTTCAAAAAGACTCATGACGTTTGCGATTCCAGTTGGGTTAAGTTCATAGCCACCGCCTGCTCTTTCTCTGTAGATTGCAAATGGATATCTGCACTCTGGGAACTCAGGAACATTTGTCACTGGATTCCAGAAAACCCAGTTGTTTCTTGAAGTTGCTCTTGTTACTCTGTGAGACAGACCTTGATAATATGCTAGAGTTCTGTCTGGATTAAGGACATACATTATTGCGCGACGGACTCTGATATCTTGAATCAATCCTGCATTAATACCAACATAACCCCACCCTAGATTTGGAAGTGAAACACCAGCTAGAGTTCTTGAGTTTTGAACTGGATGTTGGTCTCTTGGCATTGAGTCAGTCATGACATAGTGGAATTCACCCGCTTCCATTGAGGCAACAATTTGCGCTCTTGAGAAGACACGCATTGAAAGGCGATGAATTCTTGCTGGACCACCAAGACCAAATTCATCGTCACCCGGTCCATAAGTGAAGAATGGGTTGCGATAAAAGAAAACTGTGTTTCCTTGGAAAAATTCGCCTC
>WQSV01000079.1 GCA_009787685.1 Bacillota bacterium | reverse complement strand
TCTTTTGAAGCCTGTTGAGGGGACAATCCTCACGGTTATGAGAGAGAGTGCGGACAGAACAAGAAGAAAGATTGACGAAAATTCGTCATGGATAAAGTTCTTTGATATATTCGCAACAGAAATTTTTATTTGTGTCAAAAACACGACAGAGCTGTTGCCAGTTCTCCATGAAAATGGTGTTGTTGACAGTGGTGCCGCAGGTTTTTATTTGATATTTGATGGCATAAGAAAAGGGTTCTATGAAAAAAATGCCGAGAGCGACACTCTTCCTTCTTTCACCCCATCGAGCAAAAAAAATATTGCTCTTGAACTTGACTATCGTTACTGCACTGAATTCTCAATCAAACTCAAGAAAAATTACTCAAGAGAAGATGTTGTGAACTTGCTCAAAGATTGGGGGGATTCAATCGTCATTGCTCAAAACAAAGGAGTTTTGAAAGTTCATATCCACACCAACACTCCACAATCAGTAATAAATCAATTTGTTGAGTTTGGCGAAACAATTGAAACCAAAATTGATGACATGGCAACAACGCAAAATCTAACATACGACTATGCTATTATTTGCGACTCGACTTGTGATTTGAGCGAGGAAATGAGAAAGAGGTTTGAAGTCGATGGCTATATTAAAAGCCACATGACAATTCCAGACGGAAGAGAAATAGACGCAACTTTAGACTGGTCATATATGCCGAGCGAAGAGTTCTATGTCAATTTGAAGGCGAACCCAAAAAAATACAAAACCGCCCCAGCGAGCATCGGCGAAGTTGTTGCGTTTTGCGAATCATATTTAAAAAAAGGCAAAGATGTTTTGCTGTTTAGTCTTTCATCAAAATTAAGCGTGTCCTACAATTTGATGCTCAATTCCGCAAAGATTTTAGAAGAAAAATATCCAGAAAGAAAAGTCAAGGTTATTGACACAAAAAAATATTCAGTTGGAATCGGACTCTTGATTTTAAAAGCTTGCGAACTCAGAAAAGAAGGATTAACAATTGACGAGAATGCGATAAAGATTGAACAAATCAAAAACACAGTCCACCAAATGGGCACAATGGACGACTTGTTCTATGTCGCCGCGAAAGGCAGAATATCAAATGCAAAAGCGTTTCTAGGAACATTAATAAAAATTAAAACCCTTGGCGATTTTGATGCAGATGGAATGGTTTCAGTCATCGGAAAAATAAAAGGAAAAGGGCACGAAAAAGCCTATAAAGTCATTGTGGAATACATGAAAAACACAATAGTCGATGCCAAAAATCAAATAATTATCGTTGCAAATTCTGCAAGAAGAGAACAAGCAGAAATCCTTGCAAAACATATTAAAGAGCAAATCTCCCCCAAAGAAGTTATTGTTTCAGATGTTTATTCCTCAACAGGTATTAACACGGGTCCGGGATTGCTCGCAGCATACTATTTTGGAACCCCAATAACCGATCTCAAAAACGAAACTGAAATCATGAACACAATAGTGAAGGGAATCTAATTTTTGACAATAACACTATTTCAACGACCGATTGTGTGTCAAGAGTTTTGGTCTTTCCATCAAAAAAAACACCACTAAAAAAATATGCAAATGACAAATTTTCTTTTTTCAACTCTATCGCAAAACGCATGGATAATTATTGGCTCTGTCCTCGGCTTTATTTTGCTTGTCGGGATTGTTTTGATATTTTTGACTGCATTTATCATTTTTCGAAAAACGCTTTATCGAAGTCCAAAAACGAAAAGAGTTCGTGAGTATTCGGTCATTACTAATATGTATGACCCAGATGGAACAATTCAAAATGACAAGATTCAAATGTTTGAAGAGGGCATTGAATGGTCAAAACAGTTCAAAGATAAAATAGAGGATGTCCATATCGTCAATGACGGTTTGAATCTTTATGGACAGTATATGAATTTGGGCTTTGACAAATGCGCAATCGTCATCCAAGGGAGAACGGAGTCGCTTCTTTACTCATACTATTTTGCAAGTGCTTATGCAAAAAGTGGTTATAACATTTTGGTCATTGACACCCGTGCCCACGGCTTGAGTGACGGAAAATATGTCACGGCGGGCATACTCGAATATCGTGACCTAATTAAGTGGATAAAGTTTGTTGAAGAAAAATATTCAATCAAATCATTTGTTGTTCATGGAATTTGCATTGGTGCCGCGAACGCGATTTATGCCTATGAAGAGTTGAAGAAAAAAGGTGGAGAGGACGCAAATCTCA
This sequence comes from Bacillota bacterium, assembly GCA_009787685.1. Taxonomy (GTDB): domain Bacteria; phylum Bacillota; class Clostridia; order Christensenellales; family Pumilibacteraceae; genus WRAY01. The sequence continues at coordinate 4,615 of WQSV01000079.1, read as the reverse complement.
TCAAAAAAATTGTCCTCGACGGAACATTCATTAGCTATTTTGAAATTTTCAGACAACATCATATTGAAAGAAAAAAACCAGTTTTTCCATTCGTCCAGCTGATTTCATTTTTTCTGTTTTTGGCAACAGGAGCAAGAGTTTTTAAAAAAACTCCACTCAAAGCAATGCCAAACATAGACATCCCAGTTCTCTTTATCTATTCAAAACAAGATGTTTATTGCACCCCAGAAAAAACTCAACAACTCTATGACGCTTGTGCATCAGAAAACAAGGAATTGAGACTGTTTCCGAAAGGAAGACATTCTCATGTTAGAATCAGACAGCCCGAAGACTATGACCAAGCAATCCTAGATTTTTTGGAGAAACACAAAAACTAAAAAACAAAGCAATTCTAGCGAATTGAGAAAAAATAAAATTAACCAATGAATGAACAAGCAATATTTCACAGTCATGATTCAAGCTATTGTTTTTCTGTGTCAGAAAACAGTGCTGTTTTTAGAATAAGAGTCGATAAAAGAGACAAATTTGAAAGCATTAAATTGGTTTATGGTTCAAAATATTGGTTTTTTGAGGAACAAAAAAGAAAAGAACTGTCAAAAAAATTTACTGATAAATATTTTGACTACTATGAAACGACCATTAATTTTGAAGATTTCACGAAAGATGAAAACAGAATCATCTATATTTTTGAGTTGAGTTTTGAGGGCAAAAATTACTATTTCTCTGAAGAGGGAGTGACTGAAAAATATGACTTCGGAAAAGCCTTTTTCAGTGCATATCAACTCCCACCGCCGAATATTATTGACATTCACAAAAAAGTTGATTTCATGGACGGTGCGGTGTTCTATCAAATTTTTGTTGACCGATTTTCTAAAGGCAACGAGAAAAAAGATTCAAAATATATTAATCTTAAAACTGGTGATATTCCAACTTGGAAATGCTTCGCAGGCGGTGATTTGAAAGGGATAATCAGCAAGTTGAAGTATTTAAATGAACTTGGGGTGACTGTTATCTATTTGACACCGATTTTTCGTTCAAACACCAATCACAAATATGACACCATTGATTTTTTCGAAATCGACCCGCATTTTGGCTCAGTTGAAGATGTCAAAACTTTGGTTGATTCTGCCCACAAAATTGGGATTCAAGTTGTTTTTGATGCCGTTTTCAATCATTGCGCTGAAGAATTAAAACAATGGCGAGATGTGGTTGAAAAAGGAAAGGAGTCTCAATATTTTGATTGGTTCACCATTGCTGGAGATTTCCCAACTCAAGAGCCAAAGAACTACAAAAGTTTTGGTAATCATGCTTACATGCCTCGTTTCAACACCTCAAACAAAGAGGTTCAAGCATTTCTCTTGAAGATTGCGACCTATTGGATAAAAGAGTGTGACATTGATGGTTGGAGACTGGATGTTGCGGATGAAGTTTCGAAAGATTTTTGGCGTCAATTCAGAAGATCTGTCAAAGAGTTGAAGCCCAATGCTATCATTATTGGTGAAAATTGGCATGATGCAAGCTCTTATTTGAAGGGAGATATATTCGACAGCATCATGAACTATGGCTTCACAAGAGCATCAATCGAATATTTTGTTGAAAACAACTTGTCTTCAAAAGAGTATTCAGAAACACTATCAAAACTCTTGATGAAAAACACAAACCAAGCAAACGAAATGCTCGTTAACTTGATTGACAGTCATGATATGTCAAGATTTTTAACAAGAGCAGGCGAAAATGTTGACAAATTAATATTAGCTTTATCGGTGTTGTTTCTCTATAAAGGTGTTCCAATGATGTATTATGGAACTGAAATTGGGATGATTGGTGGACACGACCCAGATTGCAGACGAGTGTTTGACTGGAGCAAAGCAGAAGAAACAACACCTCTTATGAATGTGGTCAAGTCTTTGTCAAAAATGAGAAAATCAGATGTAATTAAATCTGGCGATATCAAGCTAGCTAGCGACGGAGAATTGTTTGTTTTAGAAAGGTTTAATGAAAATTCATCAATTAGATTAAGTCTGAACAACTCGAAAAATAATATCAAATTCAAAGCAAAAGGAAAAATTCTTTTGGAAAACAATTTTAAAAACAATATTTTAAAATCCTATAGTTTTGTTATTGAGCAATTCTAAAAAAATCCCCATCACAGGCTTTTTTGTGTTAAAATAGACTTGTGGAAAACAAGAGAAAAAACAACAGTAATTGAGCCCCTGCTCTACGCACTTAACGGGACAATATGTTCTAGTTGCAATCGGTAAAGGTCTAATGACTTGGGATGATTTACATATTCTTATTCAGTCATTTTCTAGTCAATTAGGACTTGGATAAGTGAATTTTTTTGAATTACATTACAAAAAAATCTAATTTTCAACAGGAGTTAATATGAAAAAAATTAAAAATATCATACTTGTTTCAATGTTGTTTGTGCTAGTTTTGAGTTTTGCATTGGCGGGAATGAGTGGGTGCGCTCTTGTGAGTCCTAGGTGGAGAAGGGATGCGGTGCAAGCTTTTAGAGATGCAAGATTTGCTCCACAGCTTGAAGATGTTGTTCCGAGTTTTTTGCTTGAACCTAATCATGCAACATTAGCTAACTATAGCATGATTTATCCAATGTCGTTGACAACTTCGTTGTCATCAAATTATGTGTGGGCTGATGATGTTGTCAAGGCGGACGAGCAGGGTATGGGGTTTGTGACACTGGAGCAAGAAGTAAATTCCGTTAGAAATCGTATAAATTTTGCGAACAATTTGAGAGATGGAATAGTTCGTGAGGTTGGCAATCTAAGAGAATATGGCGAGTGGATAGATGGAATTCGTCTTGATATTTTACATTGTGGAACAATTGAACACAGAAGAAAAGATATGTCGACTGGATATATGCGCAGCTTAGTTAGACTAAGCGCGGATAGATCGAAAGTTGAAATAGTAGAATTTCCAATTGTCATAAATGCTGGGACTAATGATGCATATGTGTTTGCAAGGTATTCTAGTTATGATGGCGAAGTCTTTGTTCACATGGATTCCTATGAATTTTTCATTCAAGGAAGTGAATATTTTGGGTCGAGACATATTAATTATCGTGAATATAGAAGTGACGAAAATGGAATGACGAAAGCAACACTTGTCCAAATAGGCGAAACTCTTGTTGATGGTTTTCACGGTAATCCATTTGGAATTAACACAATAGACATAACTGTGTTTGGTGGAAATGACGAAATGATTTACAGGTATTGGCGAAGAGTTAACAGAGACAGACCCAATGTCGGAAGCCTTTTTATTGAAAATAGCGAGGCGTGGATGAGTGTTGGAGGTAATGGTTTTGTTAATGATATTCAAGCCAGCATTAACATGTTTGATGTTGCAAGAATTTTCTATTCAGAAGAAATTCATCAAATTAATGGCTGGGGAAACAATGTTGTTTCGCACCTTTACTTAATTGTTGGAGTTGAACTTAAATGTGGAACTATCATTGAAGCGCATCCAAACATGTATCCATGGGGTGGTTATGTGACGCACTATCTAGCGACAAATGCTTTTACTTCAATGATTTTTGCCGCACGCATACCTTTGCATCTAGAGGTGCGCAGCGCAGTTTCTGCGCTTGGATTCACTTTGAATGATGAAGTGATGTGTTTTAACGCTTTAATTAATGGTGACGCCGAAAGAATGCTTGACAAAGTGAGAATTAGCAGAATAGAAAACATAAGCGACACCGAAATAACAATAGAAAACGCACCAAAGCTATTCAAAGAGATGTTCACATTCTTCGAAAATAACTTTGTGCAAAGTTAATAATATAATAGCTTTTTTGCAAGATGGAAACCAAATGATAATTTGATGCAAATCTACAATTCAAGTGGAGTTAAGAGATAATCAATTGCATTTTATCCTTAATATTGATAGAATATAATTTGCACAGGTTGACAAAAAAGCCGCGGAGCCGAAAGGCTTTGCGGTTTTGTTATGTTGACGTGCGAAAGGAGATATATCAAAATGCAACTAAAGAAAGCACATGAGGACTACTTGTTCAAATGCCAAAATGTAAAAAAATTAGACAGCCTGACTCTAAAGGCCTATAAAATTGATTTTAAGCAATTTTATAATTTTCTGTCATCAAATGGAAAATCTCAAGTAGAATCAGAGCAAATTGACAAAACCATTCTATCTCAATATATTGAATTGATGAGTTGCAAGTTTGCAGTCAAGTCGATAAAGCGAAAGATTGCTAGTTTGAAGGCTTTTTTCTGCCACCTAGAGTTTGAGGAAGTAATAACAGTTTCGCCGTTTCGCAAAATCAAACATCATGCGAAAGAGCCAAAAAGACTGCCTAAGTCACTGAGTATTTTTGAGATGGAAAGACTCATAACTCACATATATTCAAAAAATTCGGCAACTGCAATGAGAGATAGGGCAGTCTTTGAACTGATGTTTGCAACAGGAATGAGAGTTTCGGAACTTTGCTCGTTGTCAACAGGTGATGTGAGTATAGACTCTCAACTAGTCAGAATAATTGGAAAAGGAAACAAGGAACGCCTAATACATATCAGCAACCCTTATGTTCTTGATGCACTAAAAAACTATTTTGAAATTTGTGACGAGTGGAAACAGAAAG
>WQSV01000078.1 GCA_009787685.1 Bacillota bacterium | reverse complement strand
TGTTGTCGTTCGACGAACATTGTCAACATAGACATGGTATCCTGTCGCAAACTGAACCGCTCCCCATGTCACCAATCCAGTCGTTCTGTCTGCTTGAATATTCGTTGGTGTTGCAAGGGTCATTGATGAAATGAAAGTGACAGCTACTGTTAGTCCCGAATTGTTGATGTTTGCAAAAGCAGCTTCACTTCTTCTATGATTATAGCTTCTTAATTGAATATTGTGTTGCCCTAATGGCAAACCAAGTGTTGTGAGATTAAAACTAGTAAATTGATATTGAGTTGTTCTTCGAACTCCCGCAACATAAACATGAACTCTAAACTGGTCAGCCCCGACAGGTCTTGTCCAGCTGATGACTCCATTACTTTGGTTGACTGAGATATTTATTGGAAGTGAGAGCGTTCCTGCATGGATAACCCAATGTGCATCACTCAATTCACTGTCATTTAAATACGTCGCACTGCTCACCGTTCGAATCCTCAAATTGCTCCATCCTGCGGGGAATGGAGTTTGAAACCGTGTCGATTCTATTCTTGCTGTTTCAACACCCTCTCGCCGGTCAATAGAATTACTAGTGTAGACCCTAATGTTTCCCGCATAGACATGAATTCCAGTTGACCTCTCATCAATATTGAAAACTCTAAAAAAGCCATTAGTGATAGTTCCGCTTTGTCTCCAAGTCGGAGTTGTCAAAACCCCCACCACGGGATTGGTGAGATTTACGCTTGCACTAAGTGCGGAATCAGTCCTTCCAACCGCCATCGAAACTGCACGAACTTGCACTCTGTTTCCGCCAACATAAGCTGGCAGAGTGTTAAGATTGAAGTTCAACGCTGTTGTTGGGGTTCTTGTCGCCCTTCTTCCACTGAGATAGATATGATAGCCTTGAGCGTTTGCAACTGCACTCCAAGATACAACACGAGTGTTTTGATTGACTTGAACACCTGTTGGTGTTGGAAGTGGGTTTATATTTGTTCTGATTGTGACATTTAGAGTGGAAATTATGTTTGTGATTTTGCTTGCAAGAGCACTAGTATTTCCGCCAGCAAAAGTAGTCGCGGCTAAAATGCGCCTGTTGCCAGAGATAATGAAAACTGGAGAACCCGAATCTCCCGGGTTCGCTCCACCATTATGCCTAATTTGGTCATGAAAAGGACGAACACTGCCGTCAGCAAAAGGTCCAACATTTGAGTTTGCATTTGTTGCAGTGATAGTTCCTGTTCTGCGTCCTGACCTTTGTCCGTATTGATGTATTGGGAGTCCAACTTGGATCTCATTCCTATTAGCGACCACATATGTGCTTTGAATAACATTGTAGTTTCTCCAATAAGTGTGATTATCTCCTCAACCATCAGGAATTGGCGAGCCTCTTGTGAACCACGAAGCGGAAGAATTGAATTCCCAAGCGTGAGGGTTTGCAAACGGAATAAAAGTTGCGTCCGCAAGTCCTATCATTATGTATTGCGCTCTTTGGTTTGCAATTATTGTGTTTCCATTTCGATCTTCAAGATCGTCTCGCGTGCTAAAATTTCTGTTAAATGATTCTGCAACATGGGCATTCGTTATTATTCCCGGCCTTCCAGTTATATTGCAAGTTGCAGTGGCAGAAATAGTTCCTCTCCATGGTCTCCAATTTTGATTGCTTGCATTAATACTACTTGCAAAAATTCGTCCACCCGCGTGAATAGGGTTTGGAGTTGGGTTTGAACTCATTGGTCCAACAATTTCATCTTCTTCTTCAACATGACTCGGCCTATAGCTCCAGTCATTCATTGGAGAGTGCATGTTCGTTGGAGTTGGCATTTCCTCTTCAATAAACTTTATTGAATTTTCTCTGAAAAGCGATCTTGTTTCAAGGTAGGTGATGATATTTGCAATATAATTTTTGTTTTCAAGTCGAACTTCCACTTGATTGTATTGAGGAAGAAGAGCAACTCCAAAGATGGAGTAATGCGGAGACCTCTCCCAAATTGCACCATGGACTGTCATCAAAAAATTGTGGGAAAAATCACGAAGATGATAGACAACTGCAGGGCTTCTTGTTGCTTCTCTAGAATCGTTTGTGACACCAATGTTGAGATATCCTCTTTCACAATACCAAACACCTGCAAATTGACTGTTATAATCATATTGAGGAACCCCATCAAAACTAAAAGGTTGAATTAATGATGGACGGCGATATCTCGTCATAACAGAATCAAACATTGCCATGCTTTTTTCAACATTATCAAACAAAACTCTCTCGCTCAATGTTTCGCCGTTTTCAAGTTCAACAAAATAATCCTTGTCTGGAGAAAAACCAACAGCAAAAACCATGCTTGTTGCAACTGCAACAAACAATAAAAACATAATCAAAAATTTTCTCATGTTCTTAAATGCAGACATATAGACATTAACTATACCACATATACACTATTATGTCAAGGAAATATCAAGAAAAATATGAAATAGATTTTTGAAAATATTTTGCAATTTTCTGTTTATGATTGTCATTCAAACAAAAAAACGAACAAATGTTTCATCGCTCGTTTTCATTGTTATTGCTCTATTTTCCAACACATTCAATGTTGATTTTTTTCAATTTGTTTCGGACAGCTTCAATGCTGTTTCCCGTCACGGTGTAGTGCCCCATTTTTCTGCCTTTTTTTGTTTCCGATTTTCCATATATATGAGCATTGACTCCGTCAATTTCATACGCTTCCTCAATTCCGGTAAATTCAGCTTTGCCACTGTTTGAGCCAATGACATTTTTCATAATTGTTGCTGGCACTATCATTTCGGTTGAACCAAGTGGCAAACCACAAATTGCGCGAATATGATTTTCAAATTGAGACGTTCTGGTTGCTTCAATTGTGTAGTGACCAGAATTGTGAACACGAGGAGCAACTTCATTAACAGAAACAACCCCTGTTTTTTCGTTATAGAACAATTCAACACAAAATGTTCCAACTCCACTAAAGCATTCCATGACACGTTTTGCAATATCCATTATTTTTGGTTGCATTTTTTTTGAAACAATCGCAGGAACAGTGGTTGTGTCCAAAATGCTGTTTTCATGAACATTTTCAGCTATTGGAAAAACAACAATATCTCCATTGATTCCACGAGTTGCAATGACTGAAACTTCTTTTTCAAAATCAGCGAGTTCTTCGACCATTAGTGGATGAGCAAGTTGTTTGAAACCGATTTCAATGTCTTCTCTAGTTTTGACATGGTAATTACCCTTTCCATCATAGCCCCCGCAGCGAGATTTGAGGAAAAATGGTTTATTATGCCTGTCATAGTATTCAAAAATTTCTTCAACACCACTCGTTCCAACAAATTTTGGAACAGGAATCCCTGCTTTTTCAAGCGCTTGTTTTTGCGTCAATTTGTCTTGAATAACTTTAAGTGATGCGACAGACGGATAAATTTTGTGACCTTTCCTCTCTAGTTCCGAAAGAATTTCTGCGTCAATATGTTCAAATTCATATGTTATGACATCGCACATTCTAGCAAGTTTTTCATAGGCTAATTTATCAGAAAAAGAAGCAACTATTAATTCATCGCTTATTGAAGATGACGGACAATCTTCACTTGGGTCAAGTGTGATAATTCGAAATCCAAGATACTTAGCTTCAAGAATCATCATTTTGCCGAGTTGTCCTCCGCCTACTATTCCGATTGTTTTTATTTGATTTGTCATGATTTTTTTCCTTTGGTTTTTATTGTTAAGTTATGATGTATTTATATAGAATCAATCACTCATTCAACCATAATTTTGCTTTTTACTCTTGCTATATTTCTTTGAAGCACTCAAAAACAATGCCATTCTCAAAACAGAAAATAATCTAGCAATACGCAAAAAAATATTACACAATAATGTTAATCAATCTGTCTTTAATAATGATTACTTTTTTGGGATTTGCTCCATTTGTTGATTCAATAACTTTTTCATCCGCTAATGCAATTTTTTCAATTTCTTCATTAGTTGCCGACGTTGGAACTATGACTTTTGATTTGATTTTTGAATTGACTTGAACTGCTAGTTCTGTTTCAAGTTTTACTAATGCATTTTCATCGCAAACTGGGAACTGATGAGAGAACACACTCCCTTCTCCACCCATGATTTGATGCAATTCTTCCGCGATATGAGGAGCGAATGGAGCGAGAAGTTTTATTAAAGTCTGGACTACTTCTGACACAAGCGAGAGACTTGTTCCCGATTCAATGTGTTTATAGATTGAATTGACCAATTCCATTAATCTTGCAATTGCAGTGTTAAACGAGAGCTTCTCAAGATCTTCTGTGACATGTTTTATTGCATAGTGCATAGCATAAGACAAATCAAAATTGAATTCGAGTGTTGCAAAAGGCGTTGATTTTAAAGATGCAGAAACTTTTTCAACCAGCCTCCAAACGCGTTCTAGGAACTTTTTCAATGCAAGAATACCATCATCATTCCATGCTCCACCCTCAATGAAAGAGAAACCAAACATCAAATACATTCTGAAAACATCACTTCCATGTTCATTGACATAGAGGTCTGGATTGACGACATTTCCTCTTGATTTTGACATTTTGAAACCATCTTTTCCAAGTATTAGTCCTTGATGAACAAGAGAAGCGAAAGGTTCGTCAAAGTTCAAATACCCCATGTCTCGAAAGGCTTTGGTTATGAATCGTGAATAAAGGAGATGCATGCATGCATGTTCTGCTCCGCCGATATATTTATCGACTGGCAACATTTTTGCAATTTTGTTTGTGTCGAATGGCAAAGTCGCGTTGTTTGCATCGGGATAACGAAGGAAATACCAACTTGAACAAACAAAAGTGTCAAGAGTGTCACTCTCCCTTCTTGCTGATTTCTTGCATTTTGGGCAAGTTGTGTTTATGAACTCTTCACATTTTGAAAGAGGGTTGACTCCGTCTCTTGTGAACTGGACATTATACGGAAGCTCAATCGGCAAATCTTTCTCTGGGACTGGAACAATTCCACATTTTTCACAATGAACTATTGGGATTGGCGCACCCCAGTAGCGTTGACGAGAAACAGACCAATCACGAAGACGATAATTTGTTTTTGCTTGTCCCTTTTTCACCTTTTCAAGATCTTTGAGAATTTGTCGTATTGCTTTGTTTGACTCAAGTCCACTGTAAGCACCACTATTAATCAAAACTCCTTTCTCAACAAAAGGCAGCAAACTAACTTGCCCGTTATACTGCATTGATTCAATTACTTTTTTAATCGGCAGATTATATTTATTTGCAAATTCAAAATCTCTTTCATCATGAGCTGGGACTGCCATTACCGCACCAGTTCCATAGTTCATCAAGCAATAATCCGCAATATAAACTGGAATTTTTTCCCCATTCGCAGGATTAACGCAATAAGCTCCAGTGAAAACACCTGTCTTTTCCTTTGAGGTTTGACGGTCAAGGTCACTAATTTTTAATGTATTTTTGACATATTCTTGAACTTCTTTCTTTTGCTTTTCTGTTGTTATTTTTTCAACAAATGGGTGTTCGGGAGCAAGAACAACATAGGACACTCCAAAAACAGTGTCCGCACGCGTTGTGAAAACTGTTATTTTTTCGTTGCATTTTTTCTTGCAATCGTCACACTCTAGCTCAAATGAAATCTCTCCACCAGTTGACTTTCCTATCCAGTTTTTTTGCATTGCAACTGTTTTTGAAGGCCAGTCAAGCGTGTCGAGTTTTTGCAAAAGCTCTTCGGCATATTTCGTGATTGAGAAAAACCATTGGGTCATCTCTCTTTTTTCAACATCCGCTGAACACCTTTCACACTTGTTGTCAATGACTTGCTCGTTTGCAATAACAGTTTGGCAAGATGTGCAAAAATTTACTGGCGCAAGTTTTTGGTATGCCAGTCCTTTTTCAAACAATTTCAAAAACAACCATTGAGTAAACTTGTAATACGATGGATCAGAAGTTTCAAGATAAGAAGATGGGTCATACATCGCACCAATGCCCGCCAACTGTTTTTGCATGGTTTTTATGTTTGCGTTTGTTGAATCCATTGGATGAGTGCCCGTTTTTATGGCAAAATTTTCCGCTGGCAGTCCGAAACTGTCAAAACCCATTGGAGCAAAAACTTCATGACCCTGCATCCTTTTGAACCTTGAGAAAGTGTCCGCTGGAGCATAGTTATACCAATGTCCCAAATGCAAATTGGAAGCAGATGGATAAGAAAACATCACAAGCGAGTAATATTTTTTGTCAATATTTTTTTCATTAAACTTGTTGAGATTGTGTTTTTCCCAGTAGTCATTCCACTTTTTGTCAAGCAATTTAAAATCTATCATGCTAGTATTATAGCACATTTTTTTTCGCATTGCAACTAACTTTCTTGCAAAAATATCAAAAGATACTCATGAGCAATGTTTGATTTAAGATATTTTAATGATGAAGAAATTGAATAAGTTTTCGCGAAATTCTCAAAGTCACCAAACGCACCAAACAAATTGACATAAAATTCTTTTAGATGAGAAGGCGCATCCAAGACAACTAATTCATTGAACATACTTTGAATCGTTGTTTTCAAATTTTCAATTGCAAAAAAAACTGCTTGCGAAGAAATTTGATGAGATATAAAATCGCTTTGCATTTTTGAAATATTAGTGTATAATAATGTTGGTTGATTAATGAAACGAAAGAGTTCAATGTCGTTTTCATTAAAGACCAATTCGTTTGATTTTGGGCGATGAAGTTTCATTCCTCGATTTTGCAAAAGCATTAGATTGGCGGTGAGTTCGTTGTCAAAAGTTTGAGAAATCACCAAATATGAATTATCATGACTAATGACAAAACCTGCCCCCCCCCTTCTTCGAGATTGACTCGCTGAAATCATGGCATTATGATGAGAAGAATGGGTTGAGGACACAAGGAAAAA
>WQSV01000077.1 GCA_009787685.1 Bacillota bacterium | reverse complement strand
CTTAGCTCCCGACTTACCCTGGGAGGACGAACCTTCCCCAGGAAACCTTAGGCTTTCGACGGAAAAGTTTCTCACTTTTCTCTCGCTACTCATGCCGGCATTCTCTCTTGTATACAGTCCACGGCCCCTTACGATACCGCTTCGTCCCGTATACATTGCTCCTCTACCGATAGTATTACTACTATCCCCAAGCTTCGGTGTACTGTTTTAGCCCCGTGAATCTTCGGCGCATCATCACTCGACCAGTGAGCTATTACGCACTCTTTAAATGAGTGGCTGCTTCTAAGCCAACATCCTGGTTGTCTATGCAATGACACATCCTTTTCCACTTAACAGTAACTTTGGGACCTTAGCTGTGGATCTGGGCTGTTTCCCTTTCGACAATGAAACTTATCTCACACTGTCTGACTGCCAGTCATATTTATCCGGTATTCGCATTTTGATAAGGTTTGGTAACCCGTGAAGGCCCCTAGCCCATTCAGTGATCTACCCCCGGTAAACTAATACTGACGCTAGCCCTAAAGCTATTTCGAGGAGAACCAGCTATCTCCTGGTTCGATTGGAATTTCTCCGCTAACCACAAGTCATCCCCGACTATTTCAACAGGCGTGGGTTCGGACCTCCACAAGGTTTTACCCCTGCTTCATCCTGCTCATGGTTAGGTCACCAGGTTTCGGGTCTACAGCATGCTACTAAATCGCCCTATTCAGACTCGCTTTCGCTTCGGCTCCGTGACTTAATCACTTAACCTTGCAGCACACCGTAACTCGCCGGCCCGTTCTACAAAAAGTACGCTGTCACCCCTGCCATTGCTGGCGTAGGGCTCCAACTGCTTGTAAGCATACGGTTTCAGGTTCTATTTCACTCCCCTCCCGGGGTGCTTTTCACCTTTCCCTCACGGTACTATACTCTATCGGTCACCAAGTCGTATTTAGCCTTAGGAGATGGACCTCCCGCATTCCCACCGAATTTCTCGTGTTCGATGGTACTCTGGATACGGCTAGCTATAACATTCATTTCGCTTACGGGGCTTTCACCCTCTTTGGCGCTGTTTCCCAAACAGCTTCAACTATGAATATTAAGTGCATGTTGCCGTCCTAACCCCTGTCGTATTACTACAACAGGTTTGGGCTCTTGCGCGTTCGCTCGCCACTACTTACGCAATCGTTGTTTTACTTTCTTTTCCTCCAGATACTTAGATGTTTCAGTTCTCTGGGTTCCCTTCATAACACTATGAATTCATGTTATGATACCTATTGATTAAAATAGGTGCGTTCCCGCATTCGGACATCTACGGATCAAAGCTCATTTGCAGCTCCCCGTAGCTTTTCGCAGCTTGTCACGTCCTTCATCGGCGCTTGGTGCCAAGGCATCCACCATATGCTCTTATTAGCTTAATCTATCGACATTAACCTGCTTTAGGATGGTTAATATCATCAAGTGTTTTCCTTGACTTCTGAGTGTTTGGCACTCAGAGTTCGTTTTTTTATTTTTTTCCTCGTAATCCTAATTTTTTTTATATTATTAATCCTTGACCACTTGGGAGTGGTCAAAGTTACTTACAAGACAAATTTAACTCGACTAAAATCGCAATTTACGGCTTTTAAATGTTTTAACGTTATGTGTTTAAATTCATACTACGTATTATTAAAAGTTTTTTGTATTTTTACTCTTTTACTCGTATTATATTTGCGAACCTAATCAAACCATAAAGGTTCGTTAGATTCTATCTTAATATGCAGTTGTCAATGTGCGTTTTGTTTTTAGACCTTTTCAAAAGTCAAGGCATCAAAAAAGCATAAACAAGACTATTGTCAAGATTTATGCTCAGAGGTATTCATTAGTTGATTACTTGATGCTTTAAATATTTGAAATTGTCAATACCGTCAACAGACAGCTTAGATAGAATACCACAGTGAAATATATATGTCAACACTTTTTGCAAAAGTTTTTTCTTGTAATTTCTGGAAATTTGAGAAATTATTGGTAATTAGTTTTTTGGACGAACTTAGCTTAAAATTGTTTTAAGAGTTATTTTTCTTGCCAGCGTTATTTTGTGAACAGTGAAAGCTGCTTGTAGAATTATTTAAATTAATTCTAACTGCATTATTTATTATTCACTACCTCACCCATTACTCACTGCTGACTTCTCTAATAACTTCAACTGGCTGCTTTCTTGCTATTCTCAAAATTGGAAGGATTACTGATATTGCGACCCCTCCAATAGCAACACTAGCCATTATTAAAATTTGCCTAAAACCAAAACTAACAAGAGCGAATGTTTCTGCAATCGCCCCCAGCTGAACAATGAAGAAGTTCAGCAGAATGTTATAGAGGGCAAAGCTTGTCAGCCCCCCGAAAACTGCAATTAGAATCGCGAGCAACGCCCCCTCTTTTGCAAAAATTTTCGCGATGTCCCATTGTCCCGCCCCGAGACTTCGGAGTATGCCGATGTCTTTCTTTCTTGCGTTGATTGAACCTGATATAAACGAATAAGTCAAAATTGTTGCAAAGATTGCAAAAATTAATGCACTAAGAGCAAAGACTCCAACAAACAATGAGAACATACTGTCAAGAAAATAAATATCACTCGCGTTTCCACTCAAAACAACAAAATTGAAAACATATTCTTCTCCATCCTCATCTAATGTTGTGAAACGACCATGCCTTTCTAGCACACTCAAAACATGGCTTCTTTCCGCATTGTCTCTTGTTGGAACAAAAATATTTCCAATGCGCACCTCAACATTGTCCACTATTCGATCGAAAAAGTAGTCAGTGATAAATATATTCGTGTGACGAGTTGTTGCGACAATTTGAAAATTATTGATTTCCAGATTTTCAATCCGCCCGGGATATGGATAGTGAACATCAAAATGCAACTTTGCCCCGCCGTTCATCAAACCTAATTCGGAACTCGGCAAAACATAGAGAGGAACTATCACGAAAGCAATAATTGGAGTTATCATCTCGGGAATATTTCCATAACGCGCCATGTAGTAGTCGATTCTGCCTTGAAGGCTTTCTCGGAATTCATTTGGCAACAAATACCAAAGCATGACCGCAGACATCACGACTTGCTTGGAGCTGTGGTCAATGTCATCTTTTGTGAAACCTAAAAACGGAGATGTTGTCCCATCCGCAATATAACTCAAATCAAAGACACTCTCATCTAGTCGACTCATGTTGTTTGAACCAACTCTTGGAATAACTATTCCTGTTGTTTCAGTTTGGTTTGGAAGGGTTAATGAAACATCAAATCCAGAATGATATCGTCTGACCACTTTCTGCAAAAATCCTTCCATAAACCCCTTTGCGACGATGTAGTTGTTATAAATCGCGTCTCGATTAATTGTGGCACGCATAGCAAGCTGTTGTTGCTCTCGAGTAGCTGGTGTTTCTTGGACAAAATAAGGCATCAAGCTTTCATAAGGCGAGAGATCAAAATCAATCATGCCAACAATCTTTTTCGTTCTCCCCGTTTCACCTCTTGTTTGTGGACTTATTATGAAAGTTTCTGAAATTCTTCTTCCTTCAATTTGAGAAAAACAATTTAGTTCGCCCGAGCCCACATAAAAACTCGTTTCTCTTTGCAGCGTTCCAGTGAAATGTGTGTCTCGATTTCCACCCTCATGAACAAGCACTATTCCAAAACGACGATATCTTTCAAACATGAAATTGGTTATTACTATTTCATAGTCCGTCCTCGGCCAACGACCATGTGACAAATATTGCCCGAGGACATTGGGAGCATTGTCATCGGCTGGCACATCCATTTCAACAACCCCCACTGTTGCATAGTTAAGAAATTGCACGGCATTTGGAATCAAGTATTTATATCCAACAAAATTTGGAAGCACTGGATATTTAAATAAAAATTGTGGAACATAATAAAGATTTAGCGAACGGAATTCTTCAAAATCGTCTTCATATATTGTTCTCCTATATCTCGTTGGAGCAAATGAATCTTCGTCAACTTCCACTAATGCAACATTAACAAATGATAACCCTCTTGCTTCAAGTTCTTGCAACATGACGCTATTTACTGAAAACTGACCGATTGTGTCGGCAAATCCAAAGAATGCTATGCTCAACATACTCAAAAAAACAGTGAAAAAAGCACGAACCCATTTCGCCCTCATCGAAAGCATGGATAATTTAAAAGATGATTTGAGCGGAAGTCTGACCCTTTTGTTGAGATTTAAATAAGCTTTTGGGGTGATGAGATGAAGCGGTGAACGTTCTTCATCACCCGAACACTCTTCTTTTTGGTGTTTTTTGACAAGGATAACTTTTTTCCCATCATCCAAAAGGTTATCTATTTCTTTAGAATTTTTTTCATCAATTGAATCAATTTCAAGTTTTATTGTGTCTGTTGTTTTGTCGCCGTCATAGATATCGACGATTTTTCCGTCAGACAGTTCAATTATTTTGTCAGCATAGCGATGAGAACTTTCTTCGTCATGGCTGATAACGACAACGAGATTTTCTTTTGCTATGTTTTGAAGCAACGTGAAAATCTCTCGACTTGTCACGCTGTCGAGGTTTCCAGTCGGCTCATCCGCGAGAATTATTTTTGGATTTTTTGCAATCGCACGAGCTATCGCGACTCTTTGCCTTTGACCACCACTGATACCTCTTGCGAATCTGTTTTCAAAGTTTTCAAGCCCCACTTTTTTCAGCGCATCTTGAACTTCTTCACCCGTTGCTTCATGTTGACCTATTTCAAGGGCGAGAGCAACGTTCTGACCTATGGTATATTTTTCGATGATGTGGAAATCTTGGAAAATGAAACCGATGTTAAGGGCACGATAAGTGTCTCGTTCGCGCTCTGTTAAAAAACTTGCTTCTTTTCCTCCAATCAAAAGACTCCCTTCATCATAGCTATCGAGGAGACCCAAGAGATTTAATAAAGTTGATTTTCCGCAACCACTTTTTCCAAGAATAAAAACAAGCCCTGTTTCTGGAAAAGAAAAACTTACCCCTTTCAGAGCATGAACCGAGTTTCCTTTTTTTCCGATATAGGTTTTGTGAATGTCTTTTATTTCAAGCATGAGAATTTAATGCATAATTCATAATGCGTAATTGTTGTTAAAGTGTTATTGAGCTGGATTGTTTTTGACTCGCAACTTGTCACGGGGATAATATTGCAATAAAGTATTGATTGAAAAAGTGTGCAATTATTCAAACTAATCTTCTTTGTTGACATTGTCAAAACTTTCTATTTGCCCTTCTTGGACAACCTCTTCAACCGCCATAGACTCTTCTTGAACTGGTAGGATTTCTTTTTTAATTACTCTTGCCTCCCACTTTTCTTTGATGAAGAAGTTCCAAATTAGCCAACCAATTATTCCGACTACCGTTGCAATTTTCACGGAGAACGCAACACATGTATTTTTTGTGATATTGTGTTTTTCTGTGAACCCTGTTTTTCTCAACATTAACCTCAACACTAAATAATAGACCAAAATTGGGACAACTATAACCGCAATGACAATTAAAGATATAATTTGACCCGGACTGAGGTCAAGAACTCCGCCACGATTGTCTCCGCGCATGAATTCCAGCAAAAATCTCAAAACTGAATAGCCAATGAGGTAGATGTAGAAACTGTTATTTTCAACTCCCTTGCAATATTTTTCAAAAAATTTATTTGGGATTTTAATGAACGGGATGACGAACATAAAAGCGAACATACTGAAAAGCCCGACCGCCTCAAACAGCTGGACTGGCCAAAGAGCTTGCCCACCGTGGACAATGTCAGCCATTGAACCTTCTGGAAAATTAACACCGAAAGCACTATCGGTTGGTCCACCGAAACAGCAACCAGCCATGAAACAACCTATTCTTCCAAATGCATGCCCGAGCGACATGCCGACTGCAATAAGATTGAGATACTGCATTGCGCTCAACTGAAATTTCATCTTTTTTGCAAAAAGTCTGTGCAGAAGTGAAAACGCGAGCAGTCCAGCAATTAGCATTCCATACCACGAAATTCCAGCCATTGCAAAATAGCCGTTTTGAATTGAATGAACAGTTGCATCAAGAAGCATTGCTCCGCCGACACCAACCCCGATTGCAATAAAAGCGAGAACGAGTGATTTCCACAATTCATCGATCGTGACCTTATATTTTTTGTCAAGCGTTAAAACGAACAACAAAACAAACGACGCAAAACCAAGTGCGGCGAATATGGAAAAAAAGTAGATTGAAAAAGCTCCTATCTCTAAACGTGGAAACATGTTTTCTCCTTTACTTTACTATTTTAACACAATAACAACAAAAATGCAAGTGTTTCTTGGTTAATGATTTTTTAAGTTTTTTCAGCAGAATTACTGAATTTATTGCTAGGTTAAGAGCTTCTGAGGTTTTTGGTGAGACTCGTGAATTGTCATGGGAACAAAAGTTAGAGCCCAACCTCTAGATTATGTCGGTCATTAACACCATCCGATATCCACCATTATCAATGTCTTCTTTGAGTCCGATTTCCATTAGCTTGTCACCGTCCCTAAGCCAGTCGCAACTTTTGATAATTTATGATTGACAACTGACAATTCACGACTTGAGGTTAACTTTTAAGCTGTCGGTTGCAAATTACAAAAAGTCTCCCGCGTTCGGAAGACTTTTTAAAAATAGTTTTATGTTTTCGACAAAGAAGTCAAAGACATCTTTACCATTGTTGGTTTTGGTTAGAGCTATTAAATCTGTCGTTGTTTCCATCACCACTATTTCTTGCTCTTTTCGCTTTTTTGACTCCAGCAAAACCAAGAATCATTGCGATGAAAAAGAATACTGCTGCTGGGATTGCCATCCAGTTAAGACCAATAGCACTTGCAATAGCCATTAGCCAAGCAAGAAGCATAAAAACAGGCCCGGCTGTTTTACCCGCCATAGTGATTGCTCCACCAATTATTGCGAAAACACC
>WQSV01000076.1 GCA_009787685.1 Bacillota bacterium | reverse complement strand
TGTCAAGAATATTTATCCGACTGTGAAGCTTGGGTTTGGACCTGCAATCAAAAACGGTTTTTATTACGACTTCGACTTTGACACCCCTATTTCACAAGACGATTTTGCCAAAATTGAAGCTCAAATGCAGGCAATTATAAAAGCTGATTTTCCAATTATTCGAAAAAAAATGACAAAAAAAGCGGCTCTTTCAAAAATGAAGGGGTTCGGCGAGCATTACAAAGTTGAATTAATTGGAGACCTCAAGGATGGTAGTATTTCTTTTTATGAGCAAGGCAATTTTATTGATTTATGCGCGGGGCCTCATTTGATGTCAACCGGCAAACTGAAGCATTTTAAACTCATTAATTTGGCTGGGGCATACTGGCGAGGCAGCGAGAAAAACAAAATGTTGACCAGAATCTATGGGACTGCATTTGAGAAAAAAAATGAACTTGAAGAGCATTTGACAAAACTTGAAGAAGCAAAAAAACGTGACCATAACAAACTTGGTCGCGAGCTTGGCTACTTCATGACAGAAGAAAAAATCGGTCAAGGTTTGCCACTGATAATGCCGAAAGGTGCAACACTTTTTAATACGTTGGTGCGTTTTGTCGAAGATGAAGAAGTAAAAAGAGGCTATCAGTTGACAAAGACCCCATTTATGGCAAAAAATGATCTTTATAAGTTGAGTGGGCACTGGGAGTTGTATAAAGATGGCATGTTTGTTATTGGAAATGAAGACAGTGATGATGAAATTCTGGCACTTCGCCCGATGACCTGTCCATTTCAATACATGATCTACAAAAACGGACTGAAAAGCTATCGCGATTTACCGGTGAGATATAATGAAACATCAACGCTTTTTAGAAATGAGTCGAGTGGCGAGATGCATGGGTTGATTCGAGTCAGACAGTTTACTTTGAGCGAAGGCCATATTATTTGCACTAGCAATCAATTTGAAGAAGAGTTTAAAAAGTGTTTAAATCTTATTTATTACATGCTTGATTGTCTCGGTTTCGCTGAAGATGTTAGCTTCAGATTTTCAAAACGAGATCCCGATGTTAAGGGGAAATATATCGACGATAATGAAGCGTGGGAAAGGGCGGAAGGCTTGATGAAACAGATCCTTGACGATATTGGGCTTAACTACGTCGAAGCTATTGGAGATGCGGCATTTTATGGTCCAAAACTCGATATCCAAATGGAAAATGTTTTCGGAAAAGAGGACACAATTTTAACAATTCAAGTCGATATGTTTCTTGCAAAAACTTTTGATATGACTTACGTTGAGCAAGACGGTTCTAAAAAACATCCATACATCATTCACAGAACCTCTATTGGTTGCTATGAAAGAACAATGGCGTTGCTTTTAGAAAAATATGCTGGAGCGTTGCCATTTTGGATGGCTCCCGAACAAATTCGAGTTCTTGCTTTAACGGACAGGAATATTGAATATGCAACGACAATTGCGAACAAATTAAAACTAGAAGGATATAGGGTTGCCACTGATACTCGCAGTGAAAAAGTTGGTTTTAAAATAAGAGAAGCTCAACTTGAAAAAATACCATATATGCTAATAGTCGGAGATAAAGATGAAGAGCAAAAAGTTGTCTCAGTGAGATGCAGGAAAAATGGCGACACTGGGCAGGTTTCAATTGAGGCATTTTTGGAAAAAATAGAACTTGAAGCAAAACCAAAAAGTCAAAAATAATTGATTTTTAGGCGAAAAACAGGAGGTTTTCACGAAGTATGTCAGACATAAATAATAGAATTATTCAAACACAAAATGAATCTGAAGAGAAAATTGTTAATAATCATATTGAGAAAGATATCAAAAAACCTTCAATGTTGCAAAAATTAAAAAACATTTTCACAACAGGCACTAAAAAGAAAGAATCAAAAAAAGAAGAAGTGAAATGTGGAGTAGTGGCTGATGATAAAATTCTTCAAGTGGCGACTGCTGGACAGAATGACTCGGAAATACTTTCTCGATATCTCGGACACATTGAAACCCAGCTTGACAAAGTTGACGAGCAAAATAAGTTGCTTTTGATGCATTTGGCAAGTTCAAAGGAAAATAATGATTTGCTTATCAAGCAAATCACTGAATTATCAAAAAGCAATGAAAGGCTAACAACACAATTTTTAACGCTAAAGAAACGCGAAAAAGTTGCAAAAATTATTGCAATTGTGGCATCATCTCTTGCGATAGGTTTTTGGGTCTATCAGTTCATAATGATTTTAACAAACTAAAAAAACTCTGCACACTTTTTGAAATTGTCTAATATATTAAGTTATGTTAGGCGCTGAGACTTAACTATTTTTGAGGTGTGCTTTGCTTGTAGCGGATATAAATCTAACAAAATTACGTGATAACATAACGAGATTGAAAGGTGAAATTGGAGATGCTAATTTTTGCGCAGTTGTTAAAGCCGATGCCTATGGGCATGGAATGAAGCGCATTTCAATTTCTGCAAATGAACTTGTTCAAGAGTTTGCTGTTGCAACTTTTGATGAAGCGCTAGAACTTTGTTCTTATGGAATAACAAAGCCTATCAACTTGCTTAGTAATGTTGATAGGTCATGGATTGATAAAAGGCGAAGCAGGACATTTCCTCAAAATATCATTCCTGCGATTTGCGATATTGGCGAAGTGGAGTATTTGAATAAGGATATCAAAAATGTCAATATCAAACTAAACACTGGAATGAATAGAATTGGAGTGCGACCTCAAAACTTGAGAAAACTCATTAGTGATTTAAAAAAGAAAGGCTACAACATTAAAAGTATCTACACTCATTTCTTTAATCCAAAGTGTCCGATTGACACAGCAAAACAATTTTATGAGTATCAACGTTGCATTCTCCCATATAAGAGTTGTGGTTTTAGTTTTCATATTAGTTCGTCAAATTTCTTGCATCTCTCAAATACTATGCCAGACATACTTCAAATGAACACGGTGAGATTTGGTCTTGCGATGTATGGGTATTCTGAAATAACCACTCCAATCATGGAAGTCTATACTAATATTCTTCAAGTGTTTAATGTGAAAAAAGGTGAGCATATTAGCTATGGAAACTACCTCGCGCCATACGACTGCAAGATTGCTGCAATAAGGGTTGGGTATGCTGATGGCTATCGAAGAAAAGATTTAGAATCTCTTAGGGAAGTTGAAATCAATGGTGTGCGTTGTCCGGTTATGGGGCAAGTTTGCATGGATATAACGCTTGTGGATGTCAGCAAGACGAGATTAAAAGGAAACGATAAAGTATTTTTGATTGGCAGGCAAATAAAAATGGAAGACCTAATGAATTCATATCAAACAATTCCATATGAAATATTAACCTCGTTTGGGCCAAGATTAAAGCGCAATTATATTAAGTAATTTGAGAATTACAACACTTACAAAAACATTGAAGAATCTGGAAAAGTGAAAAAAACGTTTTAAAAAGGGGTGTTGTTATAATCAACACTAGAAATATTATGAAGAACGAACTAAGGCGAAAACTTTTTGATGTTCGTGCGAGCATTAAAAACAGAGAAGAAAAAGAAGCGATTATTTCAAATAAACTGCAAAAGTATATTTTTGAAAAAAACTTTAGCACTATTCTGTCGTATGTTTCAATGGGAACTGAAGTTGAAACAAAAAAAATAATAGATGATTTGATGAAAATCCCGAGCCTCACATTATTAATTCCTTTCACAGTTGGAAGCAAAATGATTGCGGTTATTTATGAGGGAGAGGCATTGAATGTTAACAAAATAGGTAACGTTATTGATATTGAGGACAAGCTTGAATTCACAAAAAAAATAGATATTTCAATAACACCTTTACTCGGTTTCAATGGTGATAATCATCGAATCGGTTATGGAAAAGGGTGTTATGATCAATACTATGTCAGACATAACATTAAGAACAAGGTTGGAATTGCGTTTGATGAACAAGAAATTAATTTTGAAAGAGATAAATACGACATTCCACTAGAT
Source organism: Bacillota bacterium (assembly GCA_009787685.1). Taxonomy (GTDB): domain Bacteria; phylum Bacillota; class Clostridia; order Christensenellales; family Pumilibacteraceae; genus WRAY01. Next base: position 2,957 of record WQSV01000076.1, on the reverse strand, counting down.
ATTATCTTCACTCCAACCAGAATCATAAGACTGGGGGTGAAAAAATGAGAGTAATTGCAGGAAAATATCGTGGAAAGATTTTATCCCCACCTCAAAACAAGAACTTTCGCCCAACAACTGACAGAATAAAAGAAACAATGTTTAATATACTTGTGAGTAAAGGGGTAATTCAAGATGCCGTGGTTCTTGATTTGTTTTGTGGAAGTGGCGCTCTTGGCATTGAGGCTTTAAGTCGAGGTGCAAAAAGTGTAATTTTTAATGATGCTGGATTAAAAAGCATTGCAGTCACAAAAAAAAATCTTGATGTTTGTGGCATAAAAGCACAAGTCATGTCTTTAGACTATTCATTTGCACTAAAAAAATTAAAAGATGAAAGGTTTGATTTGATTTTTATTGATCCACCTTATGACGAAACTTATGCAACAAAATTATTTGACTTAATTAATGAGTATGAAATTTTGAGAGGAGATGGAGTCATAGTTTTTGAACACTATGTTAAAAAAGACTTGCAATTTCTCAAAGATAGGTTTATAATAGACAATAGAGCTTGTGGAAATACTGCCTTAAGTTTTTTGACTTTAAAAGATAAAGTTTTGGAGAACTCAAATGAAGAAAAATAAAATTGCCGTATTCGCTGGAACATTTGATCCCTTCACAATTGGACATTATGATATGGTCAAAAGAAGCGCCAGTTTTTTCGACAATATCGTTGTTGGGGTTAGTGGTAGTTCAACTGGAAAAAAGAGTGTTGCAACGCTTGAAGAAAGGGTTGCAATTGCAATGACTGCACTTCAAGATATTGAGAATGCTGAAGTGAAAGCATTTGATGGTCTATTGACGGACTTTGTTGCTTCATGCAATGCGGACATTATTCTTAGAGGTTTAAGAACAGCAAGTGACTTTGAGCATGAAAAATTACTTGCAAGCGTATATTGGGATATTATGCCTGAAGTTGAGATTTTTTATCTTGCATCTCCACCCAATCTTGCCCACATTTCAAGCACAATTGTCCGAGAATTAACATCATTGGGTGCAGACTTTCAGTATTATGTCACGCATAGTTCAGTGGAATTGATTAAAAAAGTTTATTCAAAGCACGTTTAAATTAAAAAATCTTTTAAAAATCGGAGGTAAAACAAATATGGCACACAGTATACTGGCATTGCTTAATGCATTGGAATCTGAACTCACTGATAAAAGGGGACTTTTTTCAAAAAAAGTTGACCTTGAAAAATGCGTCGAAATCGTCTATGAGATGAAAAAAGTATTTCCCGAAAGTATTCGCGAAGCAGAATATATTATTGCAAACAGAGACAAGATGTTGCAAAATGCGGATAGCGTTGCAAAAAATATAATCAAAGAATCGGAGGATCGCGCTGAACATATTATTGACAACTCCGAACTAATAAAAAGAGCGGAAGCCGAAGCGAAAAAGATTGTTGATGCGGGATATGTCCAGTCTGAGCAACTTGTTGATAAAACAAAGGCTCATCTTGATGAAATGTTTAAAGATATTGAAAGATATCTGACTAGCAATTTAACTATGGTTCGAAACAATCGCGAGGAATTGCGGGGCACAATGATAATGAAAAGGGACGGCTCAATAGATTTTTAAATGTTTGAAAAACAAAAGAAATTAATTACTTCCTGTGAGTTAAAGCAAAAGATATCTCTTAGCAAAAGTTTGCAAGAACTAAGAGAAGAAAACATTTGTGAGATAAAAAATATTCTCGCATCTTTTAGTGAAAAAAAAATAATAATTGTTGGGCCGTGTTCTGCAGATGATGAAAAAGCTGTTTTGGAGTATGTTGCCAAATTACTTAAACTGTCACAAAAAGTAAATAAAAAGCTCTTTATTATGTCACGCATATATACTGCAAAACCACGTTCACGAAATTCCTACAAAGGTATTTTGCATGAAGATGATGATTTTTCTTTCGGGCTTGAAAGACAACGCAATTTACATATCAAAGCGTTTAGCGAGAGCGGAATCCCAACTTGTGATGAACTATTGTATGTCGATAATTTTAATTATCTTGACGATGTTGTTTCTTATATGGCAGTTGGGGCAAGAACAGTTGAAAGTCCTTCTCACAGATTTGTTGCAAGCGGATTGGATGTTCCAGTTGGAATGAAAAACCCGATAAATGGTTCAATTGACTCGCTTGTCAACTCTTTGTGTGTTGCACAAATTCCACAAAAATTTGTGCAGTTTGGATTTCAGTTGAAAACAACTGGAAATAAATTCGCTCATTCAATTTTAAGGGGCGGAACATTGAAGAGTGGTGAAAATTTTTCTAACCATTCAAAAAAGGATATCCTTGAGCTTTTAGAAAAATATTCGAATGAAAAACTAGAAAATCCAGCCCTTGTGGTTGACGCGTCGCACTCAAACTCAAATAAAAACCCCAAAAACCAACGACATGTCATAAAAAGTGTTACTCAAAGTATGTCGCAAGACAAATCAATTCATAATTTTGTTAAAGGTTTTATGATTGAAAGTTATTTAAATGAGGGGCAGAGTGCTAATGAATACGGGGTTTCAAAAACTGATTCGTGCTTAGGTTTTGAAAATACTGAAAGGTTAATATTGGATATTGCCGAAGAATTGTAGTGACAAAAGTTGCTCTCAATCATTAAAAGGAAAGCTAGCGGATGGAAAACACAAAAAAAAGAAAAAAATTAGGTCTTGCCTTGGGTGCTGGCGCATTTCGAGGTGTTTGCCATATTGGTGTTATTGAAGCACTTGAAGAACATGGTATTGAAATTGATGTTGTGACTGGTTGCTCAATGGGGGCGGTAATAGGTGGGTCATATGCTGCTGGAATTCCAATTGCTGAAATAAAAAACACAATTCTTGCAATAAAAAGAAAAGGTAAATTGATTGATTTTAATATTTTCACTCCAAGAAAAGGCGCTGTCTCTGGCAAAAAAATACATGCTTTTTTAAATGAGTC
>WQSV01000075.1 GCA_009787685.1 Bacillota bacterium | reverse complement strand
CCAGACCCCACACCCGCATTTATTTTTATGCGCGAGGATATGACTGGTGGTTTCAGCCGAGAGCGCACGCGTGGACAGTTGGGAGCAACAGGGATTTGCTGGGGGAGTGGAACAGTGAGTCTCAAAACATGACGCGTGAGTGTGCGAGAGGGTTGACGAATTGGTGGTTTGTTGACGTGCCGGTTGATGTCTATGCCGAGCCGTTTGATATCATAATCTACAACGGCGGACGCGGATTTTGGGGATGGGGAACAACAAGGTATCACTATCGAACGCAGCAGCGAATCACGAATTCGACGATGAGATATGTCACATGGTATCAAGAGCAACACGGGTCAAACAACGAGCATCGGATGAAAGCGGAGGGGTATGTGACAGTGTTTTTCTATAACCGGAATTCAAGATGGTTTCAGCCAAGAGCGCACGCATGGAACCATTCGGGAGACCTGTTGGGGGGCTGGAACACAACGCGTCAAAACATGTTGCGAGAGTGCCTCGAACGAGGAGACAACTGGTGGTGGATCAACGTGCCAACAACGAATGATTTCAATATTATTATCTATGACTCAAGCAATCCATGGTATAGAGCGGGAGAGCAAGCTATTTCTCCAATTCCGAACAGAGGCTTTCCGCGATATGTTATGTGGAGATATGAACAACAAGGCGTTAACAGCGTTTCAAGAGGAATGGCGATGACATTGGCAAGAAAATATTTTAACTAATTTTGACAAAGGGCGTCAGTTTGAAAAAATTGATGCCCTTCATATTTTCCTAGTAAAAAGAAATGAATAATCATAAAATATTTATTGGTTTTAAATTTCAAGAATTTAAAACTTTCACATAAGTTTCTAGTATTAGGCGCCTTGACGCAGGCACAACATGAGAAAAATTAAAAATTTTTTAATTTTCTCATATTGCACCTAGTATAAAACGCTTGCAAAGTCTCAATAATTAAGGTATAATTAATTGCTGTATAGAATGGACTAGTAGCAGTCTATCTTGCAGTAAAAAGAGTCGTTGACTTTAAACTAGAAAATTCGGTTGGAAGTTGTTGTTGCAGAATTATCAACTGCGAACCGACAAGAGGGTCGAAGACTCCAAAGGACACGCAAAAAACAATGAAGAAAAAACTTATCAAATTATTTTTAATAGCCTTATCAATGATTATGGCAGTTGGCGTTTTGGCTGGTTGCAATCTTTTTGAGCGCAATGAAAGACGAGCGATGATGACTCCTATTGCGAGAATCAATCCGATTGGAGATCACATGACTGAACCACATTACATCTATATGTGGGAACTTCTCCAGTTGATTTCTCAACAAGGTGGTTTTCATCCCGACATGACAAGAGAAGACAGGGAAATGGTTATTGACAGCATGATCAACCAACTCATTGTTCGCAGATTTATTTTGATTGACATCGACAGAATGCTTCACAATGGTGAAATGCCATGGAGAGCAGGAAGAGCAAGAGTCTTGAATGAATATGGTCATGAACTAAGAGATGAAAACAACAATCATTCTTATGTTTACCGTTTCTATCAAGGAACTATTGTTGTTTTTGAAGGTGGACAAGCAGAGTTCAACGTATTCAGAGAGGAAAACAACCTTACTGGTGAATTCAGAGAAGAGCCAGTCTATGACTTCACTGATGCGAACCGTGTTCGTCAAATCGTCTATGGAGCAATCGACCAAACATTGGAAAGCATCCGTGCTGGCGTTTTGACAGACTTCGACATGGGAGTTCCAGAAGTTGCTCCGCCGTCCACAGACACTCCTCCAACATCTTTCCCAGTTCGTCCAGCAAGACCAGATGAAATTCATGATGAAGATGAGCCAAGAGAAGAAGAAAAATGGTCGCCAGATCGTGCTCGTTGGCCGGGCTACTTCATGACAAACGCAAACGATATCAGTTTTGAAAATCAAGTAATTGAAAGATTTCTAGCTCTAGTTCGCGAAAGAACTGATGCGGAAGAAAATTTAGAAATCACAGAATCGGATGAATCAAGAATTGCCAAAGATAATCTTTTTATTAACGGAATCATCAGTGGAAACAGAGAGATTCTTGACAGAATTTATGCAGAAGAAGGAATGACTCTTAATGCGGGTCTAACAAATGTTTATCCGATGCTTTTCAATCCAGTCTGGACAGAGGGGCATGTTGACCATGAAGCAAGCAACAATTCAGTTCATATGGTCTATATTCTTTTGGGAAGACAAGCGATTGAGCAAGTTCGAATTGAAAGACTTCAAGAAACTATTATTGACAATGTTGAAGTTCGCGAAGATCAAATTCGCAACCATTTCAACGATTTGCAAAGACAACAACAACTTCGCTTTAGAAATAATTGGGACGCTTATGCAGCCGCTATTCGTGGAGGAGAGACGATTCTTTATCACCCAGTGAACACTGCAAACAACCAACGCTTTTTCTATGTCAAGCATATCCTTCTCCCATTCTCTCCAGTCCAAACTCAACAGTTGACCACTTTCAGACAAAGCCCAGCGGGACAAAACCCAGTTGCAGTCAGAGAATTCAGAGACACAAGACTCGCTCCATATATTGTTGTCCCAGACAGAGTTAACGGCGAGAGTGATTATTCAACCATGCGCTCAGCACAACAAGTTTTTGACATCGTTTTGGACGAGGTTGGAAGAGGTGATTTGAGAGCAAGAGAAAGAGCGTTTACTGACCTAATTTACCGCTTTAACACTGACCCGGGAGCATTTGGAAACAACCGTGGCTATTTGATGGAGAGCGAATTGCTTGCGCATGAATCTGAACAAATGGTTCAAGAGTTCGCAGATGCCGCAAGAGCGCTATTCAATGAACCTCAATTCAGTCCGGGAGACGTTTACCCAAGGAAAGTCATCACTGATTTTGGAATTCACATAATGTATTTTGCGAGTGTTGTTCCATCTGGAACTTCGGGTGTTCTTGTCGACATCGACAGTTTTGAATCGCCGGGACAAATCACAAGAATCAACGAAAGCATTGAAAGTGAATTGTTACAAATTCTCCAAGGTGGAGAGTTCACTAGATGGCAAAACGAACGTATCGTTTATTTCACTGAAACTCGTCCAGAAACCTATGAAACTTTTCCAAGCGCATGGAGAACCCTTGCAAGACGTGGAAGATTGTAAAAAAAAAACAAAAAAACAACCTTGAGATTTTTCAAGGTTGTTTTTTTGTTTTTGTGAACACTACCGCGATTACTGTTCTCATTTTTATGTCTAACTAAACTCAAAAAAATGCTTCCACAGCAAGCACTCTCAAAAAGTAACACTTAACAATCTATTGCGCATGAAAACTAAACATTGCGAACAGAGAATTATGCATTGTGCATTGAAAAATTGAGCATAATATCTTCATGAAGAAATTCCTCAAAATATCTTTCATGATTTTATTTGTTTGTCTGACTATTTTGGCATGTTCACAAAACCCAAGCATAAACTATAGAATGCCAACAACATTTTCTTTAAACGCTCAATTTGGGCAATCAAACACGAATTTTTCAAAAGAACTTGAAATGTTCAACATTGCAATGGAGAACGTGAAAAAACACAAAAGTGTCAAAATACTTTGCACTGGTTTCTCTTCAACAAAGGCGGTCAATGAATTGCAAATTGACAGCACAACCGTGATTAATTTTGAAAACGGACAGGCGACAGAACTCTATCGCAATTCCTATTCAACAGGCTCCGGGGTCATTGGTTCTCGAATAAGTCGTGCAAAAAGATTCTATTTTAATGCAAAAGACGGCAAGACATATTCAGAACACACAAAGAAGCAGTCCAAAAACAAAGACTACGTTTTTGAGAACAAGCCGACAGTCCAATCAATTGAAGAATTCGAGGAAAAATTTAAACGTGAGCCAGAAAGTTTTTTCATGTATATTGTGAACTCGGACACTATTGCTAATGTTGAAAAACCGCTTGAGTTCTGCAAAAAATCACGATTGCACACATTTGTTCTCAATCTAAAACCAGCCCCAGCATCAGTTTCAGCCGACATTGAAACCATGGACACAGGAGGTCTCAAAGACATCAAACAAGAAAAAATAGTTGTCTCGTTTTCAATAGACGAAAACATGCGGCTAGTTGCTTATGAAACCCAAAGCACCTTCAGAATCGACACGGGCATACCGATATTTGGAAAACAAACCGTGAATTCGCAATTAAATCAAACATTTCACTACTATGACACTCACCAGCCAATGTCGTGGAAGGGCAAATAAATTGACGACTTGCAATTTAATGTGAAATAAAAACGTAAACTCAAATTGTAAATTGTTAATCTTAAATCGCAAAGTTTAGAAAATAACTAAGTTTGGGGAGCATTCATACTTCAAAATTTCCATCATTCACGCGTTCTTAAAAAACAAAAATTTCGACAAAACCTTGCAACATTTTGCAAGGTTTTTTGTGTTAGAATGGATATTGATTTAATATATAAAAAAGGAAGCATTAAAATTGCGAGTCAAGTCGATTTCTATTTCTAATGAACATCAACAATCTTAACACCTATCCAACAAATCAATTGTCAAAACAAAAATTCTCATGTCGCTGTGGAGAGACACATGAGATATCTTCAAACATAGCTTTTGATGATGTCGAGAACACAATTGAGCATTACATTGAGAAAATAGTTCCCCCTCTAAGCCTTATTTCAATTCTTTATGATCTTTCATCAAGGCAAAAATATGAAAGAACAATTGACAAGAAATTAGGAAATTTTGGATTTAGAGTCAACCCCCAAGTGTGCAAACAAGGCGAAAAAATCGCTCAAAAAATTTCAGAAGACACCCGACTAATTTTGGGTGTTGGAAATCATCGTCATTTAAATGAAGTGAAACAGTTAGCTTTTTTACTAAATTTGCCATATGCCCTAGTCCCAACTTGTCCGTCCTCTCATCTCCAATCTCTCATTCCATCTTATCAAAAAAGTGATCAAGGTTGCATTGAAATTTTTAAATCTCCACCACCTAACTTGCTTCTTTGCGAAAACGATTGGAAAGGGAACACTCCACAAGCAGGCTCCTATTTTTCTCTGATTTCAGCAAAACTGGTCTCACTTTTTGACTATCAAGCATCAGCATCACTAAACGGCGAAAAATTTTGCTTTGAAATATTCGATCAAGCGTTGAGCATAATCGATGAATCAATCGAACAAACACTCGGGGCAACAAATCAATTTGAACTAGAACGTATTTTGAAAGAAAACTTAGTTCGCTATGGCGCACTATGCCAGCTCAAAGGGAACACTCGACTTGCATTGGGAGCGGAAACACTAGCCGCAAAAATCTTCTCATCACTCACCTATTACAACGGTGATAACATCGGAGAAAACGAATTTCTCTTCGCTCGAATTTTGATGAGACTCTATTTGAACTATCTTGAAAACAAAACCGAATTTTTCACTCCTCCGCCGTCAAACAACAAAAGAGTGCAACTAATTTCAAAGTATTTCAAAATTCCAGAGCAAATAGCGCTCAAAAATATTCGACCAGTTCCAAATGCTCATAAAGAGTCTCTCTCGTCCTATAAATTGAAAATTCATCGTGATGAACTCTTTGCTCTTGCAACTGAATTTGACTCAAAACTAACCCTTGCCTATTCAGCACTAAAAAAACTATACCTCGATGAAGGGTATAGTTTCACAAACTATCTCGGGAAAAACGAAGCAACCATCTCCGTTGCTCTCGCCCCAGATTTCATGCAAAAATTCACACTACTCTCATTCATGAAAGACCGAGGACTGCTCGAAGGTATGCTCAATGATAGTTAAATATGGTTATTATATTCAGACAACCTGCTTTTTTAGGGAAATATTTAAAAGATCTCTTGTTCGTTCGTGTGTCCTCGACCGCTCGAACGGGTGACATAAAACAATAAACGGGCGGTCGGGGATGCCCTTCCCACATGCAAAAATCTTATCAAATACTCATTTCAAAAAGGTTGTGCGAAATGGGACACCCAAATAGTTAAAAACTGAAAATCAAAAATAAACTTAATTTTGCAACAATTTTCAGTTTCAAATTTTAACCTTCAACAATATCATGAATTTTCCCACTCTCCAAAACAAACTGAAAACTGTGGGCAGTATTCTCACTGTCTATCAACAAATAAACATTCTTCTTCTCATTTTTATCATTCTTTTCACCGAAAAAATTATCCTTTAAGCAAAAATGATAATCCGCAAAAAATGCCGAAAGATTTTCATCATTCACCTTTTCCATGAGACTCAAAGTCATCGCCTCACGTGCTTTAATCAAATTACCTTTTTTAACAGAATAGAAAAAGCTTTCCACAAAATCGTGTTCATTCAATGTCGCGATTTTTTTTCTGTTATAGACATAGTTGTATCTCGGTCGCAAATAAACAATAGCTCTCTCGTCCGAAACAGAAAAAACACTGACAAGCTCTGAGTTTTCCAAAACCTTTTTTCCAAGTATTTTAACGGTGTAGGGCATCAAATGTGCCGACAAGGGAAGTGCAGTGACATAAAGTGGCTCAGCACTTGAATACTTCACAGCATTTGGATTCTCAACAAAAGAACCATTCAACAAGTAAACACACTTAAAATCCGATTTCACATGAAAAGTTATCATATCCCATATATATTAACATCCCCACAAAATAATGAGCAACAACAAAAAACAAATCCCATTTCAACACTGTTTTCATTTTCATGTGCTTGCTTTCAGTGGAAAAGGGACTTAGTAGTGATGCTTGTGTTTAAGAAATAATGACCTTGATTCACTCGTTCCTTTGTCTGTGAGTTTTTAAACTTTAGAGTCTCTGTGTGCTTGCAAAATTTTTTTTTGCCCTGCACGATAACTAAAAAAGTTAGAGGCACGACAGACCAAGAGACTGAAGAGTCTGAGTTAGGGCCAACTCTGTGAGGATGAAGGCCGCCGGAAGAAG
>WQSV01000074.1 GCA_009787685.1 Bacillota bacterium | reverse complement strand
CACCGTCTCCACCTATGCTAAAGTGTCTATTTGAGAGTTTTTTTGCAACGTCCCTCATATTTTCAATTGGTTCGTCAAGGCAATCAAAGAAGATATAGTCATTGCCAAGTCCATGCATTTTCTCAAAGTTTAGTTTTTTTTGTGTATTTTTTTTCATTTTAATTCATAGCCTTTTCGGTCTCGTCAACCATTTGTTGCAATATTTTCATGCTTTTTGCGCTCATATATGCTTTGATTAAAGGTTCGGTTCCCGATGGACGAATTATTAATGAACCATTAGCAGTTGCATAAAACAGAACATTTGATTTTGGAAGTTCAAATTCAGTTTGAGCAAGATAATCAATTTTTGAAATAACTTTGTCTCCTGCTAGTTTTTCAAAAGGTTTTTTACGGAAGTTATCAAGTAGTTTTTGCATTTTTGTCGCACCCTCTGCTCCCGGAAATTTATAGCTTTTTGTGACAAGAAACATTTCGCCATATTCATCATGAATTTCTTTCAATCTGCAAACGAGTGTTTTTCCTTTTTCCAAATAATATTCAGTCATTTCTGCAGTTAGCATTGAAGCAACAACTGCATCTTTGTCGCGAACATGTGTTCCTGCCAGAAATCCAAGACTTTCTTCAAACCCAAAAACAAACCTATTTTCTTCACCTTTCGCTTCAAGACGACCAATTACTTCACCAATATATTTAAATCCAGTCAAAACATTAAAAACTTCTGCACCATATTTTTCTGCAATAATAGCCGCGAGTGGGGTTGAAACAATGGTTTTTACATAGACTGGATCTTTCGGAAGGGTGTTGCTTTCTTTTCTTTTTGAAAAAATAAAGTCCGTCAAAAGCACTCCAATTTCATTTCCCGAAAGAATTTTATAATCCCCTTCTTTATTTTTTGCAACAAGTCCCATCCTGTCGGCGTCAGGATCGGTTGCAATAACAATATCCGCGTGAATTTCTTTCGCTTTTTTGATTCCAAGCGACAGTGCTTCTGCATTCTCTGGATTTGGATACGGACAAGTTGGAAAATTGCCGTCTGGTTTTGATTGTTCTGCGACTATTTCAAGTTTTTTGAGTCCGCATTCTTTCAAAATCCTTGGAACAAGCTCAAAGCCCGTTCCATTCAGCGGAGTAAATAAAATTTTAGTATTTTTGATTAAATGAATTGATTGTTTTTTGACATCTGCAATATACCTGTTGACAATTTCATCGTCAGTAAATTGAATCAAACCGTTTTTCACCATTTTCTCAAACTCGTCTGTTTTGACACTGAATGGGTCAATTTTGTTTATTATTGAAATAAGATTATTTGCCACACTGTCCGTTATTTGACAACCGTCTGCACCATAAACTTTATATCCATTATAATTCGCTGGGTTGTGGGACGCGGTTATCATGATGCCCATATCGCATTTCAAATCTCTCACCATATACGACAAAAATGGTGTTGGCATGAGTAATGGTGACAAATAAACTTTGATGCCAAAACTAGCACAAACACTTGCAACACATTTTGCAAACAGCTCCGAATTAATTCGCGAGTCATAAGAAATCGCAATGCTTTTCATTGCATTTTCTTTCATATAAAGAACTATTCCATATGTCGCTTTTGTGACAGTATGAATATTCATCATGTTCGTTCCAACGCCCAAAATACCTCTTAAACCTGCTGTTCCGAATTCAAGTTCACGATAAAAGGCATTCTCTCTTTTTTGAGAATCATTTTTTAACTGCTCTAACTCATTTTTTAAATTTTTGTCAGAAACATTTTTTGACCAAAAATCAAAGCGTTGATTTGCAATATTTTCATTTGTTTTTACCATAATTATTTTTCATTATACTATTTATTCTACATCTCGTCAATCAAAAAATTGTCACGCAAGAAATTTATCATGCATAAAATTTTTAGATAGTCTTGAAAAAAGTATAAGGATTTTACATATTTTATGGCAACAGTAGTAATAGATATTAGTCACATAAAAACACCATATAGTTTTAAGTGATAATAAGACAAAAACAATACCTACACTTCAATGAGTTTTTCAATCCAGATAACTATCCCTTTGTTGCACCTGAGGAGAGACCGCTTACTAGGTATTTTGAGAGGATGAAGTAGAGGGTGATTATTGGAACGGCGATTAGGACTGAGCCAGCGGTGAACCGAGCGAATTGGGTGTCATCAAGGGAATTTAGACCGACGGCTACTGTCCACATGTCTCTGTCGGGAAGAAGTATTTGAGGCAAAATGAAGTCACTCCATGGCCATGCAAATGCGGTTAGTGCAGTAAAAACCAAAATCGGTTTAGAAAGTGGAAGAATGATTCTGAAAAATACCCCCATACTTGTTGCACCGTCTATTCGTGCCGCTTCGTCAATTGAATTTGGAATTGTGTCGAAAAAGCCTTTTTGAACAAGATAGCCTAATGGTGCTCCTGCGCTATAAATTAGTATTAATCCCCAAAGGTTATTTACAAGACCAAATTCTGCCATTATGAAAAACACTGCACTCATTGCCAAAAATGACGGAAACATTCCAAGAAGCAATGTCATCACCATCATTCTTTTGCGTGAGCGAAACTTGAACCTAGACATTGTGTAGGCTGTTAATATGACAAGTCCTGTTCCAAACAGCATGCTGAAAAATGAAACAAACAAGGTGTTCAAAAGCCATCTCGGATAGTTATAGAGCATCATCAAATATTCGCTGTCTGCAAACAAAATTCTGAAATTATTTAGTGTCCATTCTTGAGGAAAAAATCCGTAGGCTGAAAAAATACCAGTTGCATTGAAAGTAGAGAGAACAAGCCATAGGACAGGAAACAAAAATATTAAACTGATAATAATCAAGCCTGTGTATGTCAAAACAACATCCACAATTTTTTTTGGTCTTATTTTTCTGCCTTTTGATTTTTTAATGTCAAAGTTCATCATCTAAAGGTGTCCTCCTTGCGATATGCTGGAGAGCGGAGATAGACAAATAATGCTATGGTGCTCGTCACAATAAACATGAGCAAGCTCACCGCCGCACCGATATTGAAGAGTCCGTTATCAACTGTCAACCTAAAAATCCAATTGACAAGCAAATCAGTGTCCGTTGCAACATACATTCCGGGGGATTCCGAAACACCCTGTCGCAGAAAGAAGAATATTCCAAAATTATTGAAGTTCCCAACAAACTGCATTATAATGACGGGGGTTGTTGCAAAAATGACAAAAGGCAGGGTTATCTTTGTGAACTGCTTAAAGCCTGTTGCTCCGTCAATTTTTGCCGCCTCGTATAATTCCTTGTTCATATTGGAGAGTATTCCTGTTGCAAGGAGCATGCTTGTCGGTATTGTCAACCATGCTGTGACTCCGATACCTATTGCTCTTGCACTCCATGTTGCATCCAATCCCAAAAAGTTGATTATTTCTCCCCCGTCACCCATTATTAATTGGTTTATTGGACCTGATGCCGAGAACATAAATCTGAATGCAATGAGGGAAATAAAGCCCGGAACAGCATAGGCAAGCATTGGAAAAAGTCGCCAAAAGGTTTTGCCTTTGACACATTTTTTGTTATATAGCAATGCAAGTCCAAGTCCCCCGAAATAGTTTATTGCGGTTGTTGCAATCGCCCAAATAATATTCCAGCCGAGTATTCTAAAAAATGTCGGAGCAATACCTCCGGCACGGAACAACTCTCCGAATGTTGCAAACCCCACCCAATTAGCAAGTCCTGGAAATGTTCCTGCATTAAAATCAGTAAAGGCTAGGAGTATCATGAAAATAATCGGAATGATTCCGAATATTGACACAAACAAAACCGGCAAAAAAAGTATTGTTTTGTAGAATTTTTTGTCAATAAATTCTCTTAGTTCCTCTCTGAACCTTAATGGTTTCTTTCCGCTCTTAACTCTCAATTGAGTGTCGAAAACATCTCTGATGTTTATTGTCCAAACAAACAAATAAATAATGACCACAATAATTGCCAAGAGCCCCATTGTTAACATCAAGATACTATTGTCGCCCTCTATTCCTTGAGCCGGGTTTCCAGCAACTGTTCCGAGAGTGAAAAAGCCTGCAACATCCGCTGCACCTCTGAGAACAAAATAGACAATGATTCCGACTTGAATGACAAAATATATAAGCCCTTTTATCCATTGCTTATTTAGTAATTGACCGCCACCCATGAAAAACATGGACAATATGGTCTTTGGGTTAGCAGAACCGAATAATCTGCCAATACCTATGAATTTTTGTTTTATTGCTTTTATCATGCGAATGTCCAAATAGCATTATAGATTGTTGTGTCTAATTGTGCCAGACGTTGAAGTTGCTGTGTTTGAGTTTGAAGTAGTGGACGAGACCTGAATGCATCTTGTGCTAAATCAGCAAAAAATGCCTCTACAGGCCCCCATACTTGTGTCATTGCTCTTATTGACGGCATCACAAAAATATTGCCCTCTGCAAGCTCCTCGTTGATTATTAGTGATATTCCGCCGACCTCTTCTGCAACATCTTCTCTTGCAGGTGCAATCCCCAAGAGTTCATGACGCCTTTGTATTGAACGAAAACTTGTTGCAAAATTGATAAAGGCAAGTGCGGCATTTGGATAAGGAGTGTAGGCACTTATTGCATAGCCGTTGATACCTCCCATCATGATGGACGGAATCAACTCTGCATCGGGGTTTCTAAGGTCGCCACAAAGAGGCAACTTTGGCATAGGAGCAACCCCTAGTTCAGCAACTGCCTCTTCTCTTGAAAATCCGTTGCGCATGAGTGCATCGATAAAGAGTGTGTAGACATCGGGAGTTGTCATTGTTGCCGCAAAAATTCCACGAGCCAATTGCTCATAGACTAAGGGAGTCAACGAATGGTCAACAACTCTGTTGTCCATGCTTGATGCCAGTTGCCTGTGAACATTTGCCCCTCTTTCTGCTCCATTTTGACTAAGTCCTATTCTTGACGGATCAGTGTTGTTTTCAGCGAAAATATATGCACCATAACTCAAAAGATAGCCAAAATTAAAATACGGATCAATCATACTTCGAATATAGCCTCTGTGAGCAGGATTTGCTGTCGCTCTGTCTCGGTTGAACTGATAAATATTCGCCCAAGTTGTCAAAACTTCTGGGTCAACAAGACTTCGTCTGTAATAAATAACGGGACCTTGAATCATAACAGGAGCGCCGAATGTTGAAGGGACTCTGTGCCTTAACGGTTGCTCCCCGTCCATCACCGGTCTATTATTTTCATCTAGGACAATTTCATAGGCGTACATAAAAAATGCATTCCATGCTTTGTCGCCGACATATTCAAAAGTGTCGAGTTGCTCAATAGGCAACGCAAATATATGACCGCCTTCTGCAAACCTCATTATTCTATCGTTTGCTTGAAACAAAACACACGGCCCGAAACCGAATGGCCCTGCTTGCTCAAGGTCAAGGAAATTGCCTTGATTTGCGTCAATTGCTTGAATATTATATGACGCATATTCTGCGTTAAATGCTGCAATAAGTTCAGAGAAAAAGCCTTGCGCTATTGCGGTGTCGTTTTCCAAAACTCTTATTCTTGCACCCCTTTCAAGTTCACCTGTGAAAATAATGCGTCCTTGTCCAAGTTCGGTTCTACTGTTCACACCAATGCACGCAATTAGTCCAGTAAACACACTCAAATGCAAAACGGCAAGAGTGATTGCTATTATCACTCTTAGTTTAGACTTTTTCGGAGAGTAATTTTCAATATTTTGATACTGCATTATTTTATTTTACCTCCTCTATAATAAATCCTGTTTTGTGAATAGACTTGCCATCATAGTTATGGGAACAAAGCAATTTTCCTTTTAGTTCATGTCCAACGTTTTTAGAACTGTTGTTGATTAATAATCTCAAATGCCCTTTTTCGCTAATTCTGTTAAGAACAAATAATTCCGCATCAGTTGCAAAACTTATCTCGCCGTTCATTAATTCATTTCGTTCTTTCAATTTGGAAAGAATAGAAATAATTTCTTTAGTTTGAATTTTCTCATCTAGTTTGTTCCAGTCAAATGTTCGCCTGCAATCGGGGTCATAACCGCCGTTTAGTTCTATTTCAGTTCCATAATAAATCATCGGCGCACCGATATACATATAGCATAACGCAAGCGCTGTTGCTAATTTGTCCTTGTCGCCTTCAACCATTGTCAAAAACCTATGAGTGTCATGGCTGTCCAAAAGATTAAGCATCATTCGGTTTGCTTGATTGGAAGAGCGCATTAAGAGTGCGCTCAAAGCATGCCCTAGACCCACTGCATCAATTTTCTCGTCCAAAAAATAGTCATAACAAATTTTTGTGAATGCATAATTCATTATCCCATCGAATTGGTCTCCTTGCAGGTATGGACTGCTGTCGTGCCAGTTCTCCCCGATAATAACACAGTCAGACTTTAATTCTTTAACTATTTTTCGAAAGTTTCGCCAGTAGTCTTTGCTCACTTCATCGGAAACATCAAGACGAAGTCCGTCAATGTCGTATTCTTTTATGTAGTAAGATGCAATATCATTTAGAAACCTTTGCACCTCTTTATTTGAGGTGTTGAATTTCGGCATATAGGTGCAAGAGTTAAAGCATTCATAGTTTAATGGATTTTTAGTGGGTTTATCGCCTCTTATTATAAACCAGTCATGATATTTTGATTTTTTGCCATTCTTGACAACATCCTGCCATTCGTTTAGGTCTTCGCTACAATGATTGAAAACAGCATCAAGCATGATTTTCATCCCTTTGTTATGCGCCGTTTCAACAAGTTTTTTTAAGTCCTTGTTTGAGCCGAAATGTTTATCGACATTGTAGTAGTCGGATATGTCGTATTTGTGGTTAGATTTTGAACGGAATATTGGTGTTAAATAAATCGCATTGCAACCAAGGTTCTTGATGTAGTCAAGTTTTTCAATCACACCTTTTATGTCGCCGCCTGCAAAGGTTTTCGGAGTCGGAATGTCGTTCCATTTTTGGTCGATGTATTTTTCGCATTTTGTAGCATCACCTCTTGCAAATCTATCGACAAAAATTTGATAAAAAACCGCTTCCCTCATCCACT
>WQSV01000073.1 GCA_009787685.1 Bacillota bacterium | reverse complement strand
ATTCGGACATTGACCTCTTGCATTTCGCTAATCAAGCCTTGAGCATCCTTTTTCTCACGCTTCAATTTCGCAACCTCTTCTGACACTGTGTTGCGTTTTGCCTTCAAAATCTCAACCTCACCCAAAATATCACGGCGCTTTTTGTCAAGCACCACAATCTTGTCCAAAGGAAATTCCCCGCCACGAGTCGACAGCGATTTCGTGACCTCTTTTAGATTATTAACAATATAACGAATATCTAGCATAGTCAATATTCTAAATTATTTTTCAACTCCTGTCAAGTCTTTTGAGTCAACGACAGAATTTTCTCGTCAGTCAGTTTTTCACAAAACACGACAGATTTCAAATCAAAAAGCACTGTCAAGCATCTTTGATGCCTTTGTTGTAGAATTTTTCGTAAAAGTAATCTCTCACAAAAGAGCTGGAAACCCCTGTCAAGGGTTTTCAACTCTTTTGTCGGACTTCTTTCCACTAGTCACTTTCTCCGTCAAGAGGGTCAAAATCCCTGTCAAGATTTTTGGGTCAAAAACAATGTTTTCCTAACAATCAAATCGTTGAATAAATCCTTATCAAAAAAGAACCGCTTCAAAAAAAGAAAGCGATTCTTTTATTTTTTTGACACTACTCCCTGTCTCTTGATGAATAAAGCCTTCCTCTTTCGTTTCCGATGTAGCGAATGAAAACATATTGAGTGTTTGTTATTTGCATATGCTCCGCTCTCGCACGATTAGAATCAGCAGTTATTGAACAATGAATAAGAATCCAAAATTGATAATATGGCACTCGCCTTGGAACATCAAAAAACCACCAATTTGTTCCATACTCTCTTGTCATGTTTCTATATTCAGAATTCCACCATCCACTCAAAATATCATATCCACCAATCCATGCATGAACACGTGGCTGAAACCACATGTTGTTTTCATTATAGAACCAAATGCGAGTGTGACGATATGGCACTTCCCATGGAGTGACTCCCTCAATATACGGCCAATCTGGAAGTGTTGGCTGAGGCAATCCCAAAACATCTCTCCATGATATTCTGTCAATAGTGAAAGATGAAGAAAGTCCAAGATAATATTCCATCCACTGAATTCTGACATTCAAAAACCATTCAATATATTTAACATGATTTCTAAATGTCACAACCTCTCTAAAAAGATGTGTTGGATTCGGCCAAGTAAATGTGTCCAAATTTTCCCATCTGTCAAAATTTCTTTGGAACTCACTTTCAAACCTTTCCGCCATGTAGTTGATATAATCAATAGTGTTTGGCAAAAATTCGTCTCTTAATTCAATAAATCTCTCTTGAACAAGAATGCGAAACTCTGGAACATAGTGAACAAGATTTCTAAACCACGGGTGATGAAGGGCAACTTGTCTTCCATCTGGCCAATAACCCGTTGGATTGTGTTCAAAAGCATAATAAGTGTTACCCAATGAAATATCAAAGTCCCAAAGCGGACCTAGTTGCAATTTTCTGACTCCGTCAATAAAACGAACAGTCATGTGAACCGACGACCACGCGATGTCTTGTTGTTTCATTAATTCTTGAATAAGATAAAAGTCAACCCAACTGTCAACATCAATAAGCGGAGCAATATTTGTCCAATTTCTTGAAAGGATTGCATCATGAAGACTTTGAATAAATCCTTGTGCTTCGTCAACATGCTGTTGCCTCAATGTCGCATCGCTCGGAAGGTCTGCCCTAAAATCAAAAGGCATTCCTCCGACGACAAAGAAAGGATCTGCGAAACCGGGATTATAAACCGGGTTTGCGATTCTTTGATCAAACTCAAGATAAAATTCTGTGAGTGCTGGATCGTTGTTTTGGACAATATCAACGCGATTGTCGATATCCATATGGTCAGAAAGGACATAAACCCCGCGATAATAGCCGTTGATATAAAGATGGACAAATCTTGTGAAAGGAGTGAACTGGATTGAATCCATTTGATGACCAAGATGGAATGCCACTTCATTTCTCATGAGCGATGAATCCATATGGTTTGCAATAAATGACCAGTTTCTTGATGCATGAGGTGAGTCTAGCATGTAGCGATGACGATATCTTCCTTGTGACGGCCTTTCGGTTTGAGTTGTTCCAGCCGAGCCATCAAAACGAATGCGGAACGGTTGTTTCGAGCCATAGAACAATCCCCATGTTGAATTCCCTCTTCCGCGCATATCAATTGAAATGTTTTGCATTTCATAAATTTCATGAGTGTTTTCAATTGTTATTGTTGAGCGGTGCCAGTCGCGTCTGTTTAACCCAAATGGATAACTTCCACCATGAGATGTCTCAATTCTAATTACTGGGAAAGTGTCCCCCACATAAGGTGATGGCAATTCTGGGTCAATCGGGTCATATGGATAATACGACTCTTCATCACAATTATCGCACGGACAAACTGGACAAACATGATTTTCACAATGTTCGCACTCTGGTGGATTTTTGCAAATTGGACATTCTGGCGGGTCAAGGCAAATAGGACACTCTGGAATTTTGAAATCCCCTCTCAAGTAAGAAATCCTTTTCTCCGCATCAAGAAGAACCAAAAGAGTAACCGCGGAAATATAGTCCTTTTGCAAAAGTGTCAGAGCATTAAATCTCTCCCTAGCATAAGCAATTGCGTCCTCGTCATCAATAGTAATCATTGGAACAACTGGAAGGTTGTCAATGATTCTGACAACCGCTTGAGCGACTCTTTCATTTGCTGACGGCTCGGGGTTCAAGGTCTCACTTCCTCCACCACCAAAAATAATATCGCATGCCATTAGCATTGGAGCGATAATCATTATTAATGCAATAATTAGTGCTATTTTCTTTTTCATTTTTTCTCATTCCTTATAATGTGTGTTATTAATATAACACATTTTTATATTTAAGTCTATTATATGACAAGAATATTCTTTTCTTTCCTTTCAACAACTTCTCCAACAATCTCACATGGAAGAGCTAATTTTTTTAATTCTTTTATTAGTTCGTTTGAGTCTTTTTCCGAAACGCTAAACAGCAGTCCTCCACTAGTTTGAGGGTCAAAAAGAATTTCTTGCATAGCGTCTGAAACATTTTCAAAATAAACTTGGTCTATTAAATATATCCTGTTTTTTTGCCCCCCTGCTGTCACCAAAAATTCTTCCGCAAGTTTTAATGCTTCAGAAATAAAAGGCACTTTTTTAGAATCAACTTTTATTGAGTAGTCCTTTCCAACCATTTCATTCAAATGCCCCAAAAAACCAAAGCCTGTGACATCGGTGCAAGCATTCAAAGAGTATTTTGAAGCAACATCAAAAGCATACTTATTAAGAGTTCTCATGCACTCAACTGCTTTTAAAAAACTTTCTTCTGTTGCAACCCCAGCATTATATGCTGAACTGACTATGCCAATTCCAAGAGGTTTTGTGAGAATTATTTTGTCTCCGATTTTGCAAGTGTTGTTTTGAAGAATTTTGTCTGGATGAACAACTCCCGTGACCGACAATCCATATTTAATAGCTTTGTCATTAACTGAATGCCCTCCACACAAAACCGCACCCGCTTCCATGACCTTTTCCGCTCCACCACGCAATATTTCAGACAAATGCTCCGCATCTTCCGACTCTGGAAAACAAACAATGTTAAGGGCAGTTTTCGGAACCCCCCCCATCGCATAAACATCGCTAAGTGAGTTCGCAGCCGCGATTTGTCCAAACACATATGGGTCAGAAACCATTGGCGGAAAAAAGTCTAAAGTTTGAATGACAGCAATGTCGTCATTCAATTGATAAACTGCCCCATCGTCCGAAGTGTCGAAGCCAACGAGAAGATTTTTGTCTTTAATATGGGGTAGGTTCGCAACAGCCTTGGTGAGCAAATCTTGCCCAAGCTTTGCGTCTCAACCACCGCATGAGATTGATTGCAATTTTTTATTCATAGTTTGTTTAGAGTGTGAAAAATAGAGTTCAAGTTTAAATTTTTTAAGCTCGTGTTACTTTCCATGACATTTTTAATGAACTGTGGTTGTGGGACAAGTAGCACGATCCTTCTTTTGTTTCAAGAAGCAAGTCCAAATTGCCTAGTTTCTTCTAACTTCATTTTGAGTGTGTCTTATGAACAGCGCATCCACGCTCCACTCTTGACCTCAGACATCAATTCTTTATGTTCAATGTTCTAAATATTAACAATATTAACACCCGATGTCAAGTGTTCGACTATTTCAAACATGTTTGCAACCAGCCCAACAGAAGGCTTTTCCAATTTGTTGTAATTCAAGCAAGTGCCACATGAAAGAATCTCTGTTCCCTTTTCTTCTAGCTTTCTTAGGTCATCAATTGTGTTCGATTTTTCATTCGTCAAAAACACTCCCGAGTTAAAAAAAGCAATGAATTTCGGAGGAGTTTCAAGTTCCGTCAAAGAATAAATGAAACCTTTAATTAAAACTCTCCCAAGCTCATCTTCTCCTCTTCCCATTTTATCGCTTGAAATTGCAATGCCATATGGTTTTAAGAGTGAAGTATGAAGAGTCGATAGTGAAAATGTTGTTAAACTTTCATTGTCTTCACTCTTCATTCTTAACTCTCCGCTCTTAGAAATAACTATTTCAAAAAGCGTTTTTGACTTTTCTTCAAACGAAAAATTGAATCCACTCGCCTTTGCCATTTTTTCAAGATTCTGAACACACGGCATGTTGTCAGCTTTCACAATAACTTTTCTAGTTTCCGCTTCCGCTAATAATTTTTTTGCTTCAATCATCGGCCTAGGACAAGGTTGCCCCAACATGTCTAAATTTTTTGTTTTCATTTTTTCACCTCCATGGTGCCACAAGCCCAATTACGAGTCAAGAACTCAAGAACTTAACAACTGACAATCTTCAACCCTCGGCAAGAAATCTTAAAAACTTTACTCACAAACTTTCTCATAAAAAAACTTTCCACTCTTTTCTTCTCTCGTGAAAATTTCAAATCCTTCAATTCTGTTGAATTTCAAAATTTCACGACAATTCTCAATGTCGTTTATTTTTGTTCTCAATGCAATCCCACATCCCGCCTTTATTTGATTCGGCAACGGCATTACGCTAACATTTTGATTGTTTTCCAAAAGTAGTTTTTCCGCTTTAATCGCATGATTGGTCGAAACAAATGTTATGACAAATTCCATAGTGCTTTTATCCCTTGCTCGATTTCATCTTCAGTGTTGAAATACGAAAACGAAAATCTCGCCATTCCTTTTTCTTTTGTTCCAAACCTTTCATGAAGAAGTGGTGCGCATTGCGCCCCCGCTCTTGCTGCGATTTTGTGACTCGTCCAAAGTTTTTCAACCAATTCCGATGACGGAATATTTGCAATATTCAACGACACCAAAGGCAACCGTTCCACAGAAAAATCACCATATATTGTGACACCTTTCAAATTTTTCACGCCATCATGAAACATTTTTGAAAGTCGATTTTTTTTCTCAAATATCTTCTTTTGACCAGTCTCCAAAATGAATTCAACACCTTTTTGAAGCCCATAAATGCTGTGAGCATTCAGAGTGCCAACTTCGAAAATATCTGGCATTTCTTGACTTTGAAATTCTTCAAAAGTATTTGTTCCCGCCCCGCCACTTTTAACGATTTTGAAATCGTGCTTTTTCTTTGAGATTATCCCACCTGTTCCCATGGGTCCAAACAAGCTTTTGTGGCCAGTAAAACAAAAAATGTCCGCCATCTCCATTCCTATTTCAATTGTTCCAACTGTTTGTGAAATGTCAAGTATCATCATGATGTCATGCTTTTTGCAAACATCATAAAACTTTTTTGCGTCCAAAATATTACCCGTCACATTTGAACCATGATTTCCAACGAAAAATCTCGTTTTCTTTGTGATTAGCTTTTCAAATTTCTCAACCCTCACATTTCCATTCTCATCACAACCAAGAACCTTAATATCACAGCCCGATAGTCGAAGTGGTCTTAAAACAGAATTGTGTTCCGTCACGGTCGTCACCACCTCATCGTCTTTTGAAATCAATCCACCAATCACAAGGTTAAGCGCTTCTGTTGCAGATGATGTGAATGCCACATTAAGTGGCTCATCAAGTCCAACAAGTTTTGAAATCAACTCTCTAGTTCGATAAATTTCCCTTGAAGCGAGCAACCCAGAATCATAGAATGAGCGACCCGAACTGCCAAAACTCTCAACAGCCTTTGCAACAGCCTTTGAGACAGATGACGGTTTTAATAAACTTGTCGCGCTATTATCGAAGTAAATCATTTTTTTAACCCACAATGCTTAATGACCAATGATTGCTAGATTTCATTTTAGCAAAGTTTTTTAAAAGTGTCAAGCGGTTAGAGGTCTATTGCCCGCTCACACACTTTTAAAAAACTTTTCAACTAACAACTTAATATCAAATTAACTCTTGACTTTAAGTTGTTAGTTGAAAATTGCAAATTTAAAAAATACTACTCAACCGAAACAGGCAATGAATTCTTTGTTGATCTTGTGAAAGTCAACCAAAACACAAAATACTTAACATAGCAAATAATGACGAACAACACCGCCACGATTGCAAGAATCAAAGCAAAATGCGAAAACACATTCATGAATTGAGCAAAGATATGTCCAGCACCTCCCTCAAGTTGAGTGTTCAAAAAATTTGTCGCGAGCCTAAACGCCATCGCTGAAATAACCAACGGGAATGTGAACGCCGCATAAGTTGGATAAAACCTTATTCGCAAGAGTGGAATCATCATCGCAAGAACATAGATATAGCTGATCACCGCAATTGCAAGCATGATATAGAGAAGTATTGGTGAGAAAGTGTCATGAGGCACCATTGCGTGCCCGGGAACTATTGCTGGAGGCATGACATTAAACGCATTGATATATCCAACAACAAGAAGCCCCATGGGAGCCGCAAAAATCGCGATAGTTTTTTTTAGTGGTTCTGGGAAAATTTTGACTTTTTTCATTCTCCAGATGACAAATGGAAGGGTCAAGAAGTAGAGTGAAAAACCAACATAGAACGCAATTCTTCCAAGAGCAAGCGCGAAGTTTGGAGTTTCTGCTCCAGCCGCTAGCAATGCTCTTCCCATCCATGGAGCAGTC